>DNGN01000336.1 GCA_003486225.1 Chloroflexota bacterium | reverse complement strand
CGGAGGTTTTGAATGACTGAGATGGTCATCTTCCACCACGCACTAGGGCTAACCCCTGGCATCGGAGCGTTTGCTGATCGGCTGCGCCACGCTGGCCATAGCGTTCACACACCCGACCTCTTCAATGGCCGCACATTCAACGAACTTGAGCTAGGGATGAGCTTTGTCCACGAACTTGGTTTTGGTGAGGTGATAGCGCGCGGGGAGCTTGCGGTGGAAGAACTGCCCGCGGAGTTGGTCTATGCTGGATTCTCTCTGGGGGTGGTCCCAGCCCAGATGCTTGCCCAAACGCGCCCCGGCGCGCGCGGGGCGCTTCTCTTCCATTCCTGTGTACCGGTTTCAGAGTTTGGGCAGTCCTGGCCAAAGGGCTTGCCGGTGCAAATACACGGGATGGATGCCGATCCGATCTTCGTTGGTGAGGGCGACATCGAAGCCGCTCGGGCACTTGTCAAAGAAGCCGAGGACGGGGAACTCTTTCTCTATCCTGGTGACCAGCATTACTTTGCCGACAGTTCACTGCCCTCCTACGACGCAAAGGCATCCGAACTCTTAATACAGCGGGTCCTGGACTTCCTCGCCCTACTCTCATGAAGTTAAACCGATAAAGAACCCAGAAGGGGACAGACAGGGAATAACCGAGGACTATTTTCGAAAGGGAAACAGACGATCGAATTGGCTACTCGATCGCTTCAGCAAAGAACTGGTACGTGACCGGCTCCCCACTGAGAGATTCGATCACGGCCTGGATGGGAGCCATCTGGCCTGAAGCAAGGCTGCCAGTACCAAGGGCGGCCCCATTCCCAACGCCCACCAACATCCCGTCAGAATCCAGCGCCATGACCCCGATGCGAACATTTTCAAGGGCGACCGCTTCAGCGCCGCGATTGGTCAAGCTGCCTTCAATCAAGATACCCCCCGCAACATCCTGTTGTGTGGTGGAAACGCTCAGGCTGAAATCCTGGTAAGACACCTCCCCGCTGGAGACAGGCCGAGAAAAGACTGTCACCTGGTATTCCACCCAGTCTTGCAGGGCCGCCTCCTCTCCCTCCTTCACAATCGAGGCGCTGAACGGGTACACCTCGCCTGGCAGGGCGGTCTGAGCCAGCAGCCGGCCAGTCATGGTGCCCAGGTGTTCCCCCAAAAAGTTGTAGAACTCGATCTCGACTTCCACGCCCTGCTGGGCCTGGGGGCTGGTGTTCTCCAGCAATCCGATCGTGAGCAGCACATCCATCCCGGCGAAGGGATAGCTGAACGGGTTCAACTGGCGCACAACCAGGTCCGGGTTTTCCTGGCGGGCGGGCAGGGTTGCCCCGTCAGTCTCCCATCCCTGGCTCTGGCTCTCAATCCCCGGCACTAGACGGAAAACCACATCGCGCGCCAGCGCAAAATCCGGCCCATACTGGCTGGTCTCTACCCCTAACGGCTCGGCGATCCGGGCCGCCTCGCCAATCAGCGCTTCGGATTCGAGCAGCAATCCGGCAAGGACCTGTGAAAATTCCTCATCGGCCAACCCACCGTCCAACCAGGAGCTGAGCTGGGCGTAGAAATCCCCATGGATCCGGGCTGCCTGCTGCCAGCTTTCGGCCAGCTGTGGGTGCGGAAGGTAATCGATGAAGACCGCTTCCAGGGGCCACATGCTGATCTCGGCAATCGGCTGGACAATTGCCTGCCGTTCAAAAAGACTGAAGCCCTGGGGCAGCCAGGCTGCGATCTGCAGCAGGTTGGCATGCACGGCCGCCACCACCTCGAAGGTGGTGGGCGCATCCAGCAGGTTGTGCGGCAACGCGGTTGGGCTTGGATCTGCAGCAGCGTTGACAGCTGCCGCTGCCTCCGTGGGGAGAACCGGGGCTGTCTGGCTGGCGTGGTCTGTTATGGACCAGGGCGTCGGACCAGCTGCATCTGGCAGGGCAGCACAAGCCGCCACCCCTAACAGGAGACCAAAATGAATGCTGATGAATGCCAGTTTTAGCAGGTTGCGCATGAGATCCCTTTCATAGAAAAGCTGGCCCGATTATATCTCACCCTGCTATAAAAAAGCTGCTGGCGTTTACCAGCAGCTTGGTTGGGTTGAAGCATAATCTTAGGGGGCGATTTGATCAGGGTGCCAGTTCTTTCAGGGCATCCTCGACGGAGATCTCGCCATCGCGCAGGCGGCTGAGCACATCCTTGCGCTCGCTGCGGCTTTGGTGCACTTCGCTGGGAACCGATCCCTGAGCATCGAAGGATGAGAGCAAGCGCATCTTGCCGGAGACGGCTTTCAGCTTGACTTCCGGGCCGCCTTGCCCGATCGTGACGTTCCAATGCCGGGGGCTGACGCTGCTCTGGCTGACTCCCAGGTCAGTATAAAAACGACCGCTGACCGCGGAAGCCTGCACATTGCAGTGCGAATCTTGCGGCACCACCAGCAGCAGCGAGCCGGAAACGCTATCAAGCGTATATGGGCCCTGACTGACCCTGGTCTGCACCTGGGTTTTGCCGCTGACAGCCCTGGATTTGAGGGTCAGGAAATCGCACTCGCGCAGGTCAATCTGGCCGGAGACCACCGAGAGATGCGCTTCGCCCTGCAGGCGTTGGCCCTTGATCGAGCCGCTAATTGAATCGAGGTCGAGGCTGCCGCTGAGATCTGCCAAAGCCAGCGAGCCGCTGACCGATCCGAATTCTAACTGGCCTTCAAAACCACTGGCTTCGACCGACCCGCTGACCACCTTGGCTGAGATATCAGTTTGCACCGGGGCCTGGATCCTGAAATCAACCCGCAAGGGTTTGCGGTTGATGATGGC
>DNGN01000180.1 GCA_003486225.1 Chloroflexota bacterium | reverse complement strand
AGCAGCAGCACTTCTTCCTTGGGCTGCAGGCGGGCGAGCATCCCGCGCAGGGCTTCGCGCCCGGCCAGGCCGGAGAGCACTGCCCGGATGTCATCATCATCTCCCAGCCAGCCGGAAACCCGTGTGCCCAACTGTGACATGACTTCGTCGTAGATCTGGGAAGGGCGCTGGTCAATGATCAGCAAGGTGACGTAATATTTGCGCAGCTCGCGGGCGATGGTGCTGAAAGTGGTTTGGGCGGCCATCTCCCGGTTGAGCAGTTTATGCGCTTCCTCGACCACGATTACCAGCGGGCGCGGCTCGGTTTTTCCTGAGGAGCGGAAGGCGTTGGTGGTCTCTTCCCAGACCTGCTTGATCTTGCGGGTGAGAATATTGGAGACCAGCAGGTAATCCAGGTCGCTTTCGAACTTGCCGAATGAAAGCACCACATGACGCCCGTTTTGAAGCAGCTGTACAATTTCCTTGATGCCGTCCGCAGCCGGGTGTTCAACGATGTATGTGGAGCGAAATACTCTCCCCAGCTTGGAATGCAATCCTTCAGCGGCCATGCGGTTTACCCCGGCCTGGTCTGCCCACGCTGCCACGGAGTCTGGGTGGGGAATTTTCTTGCCGTCCTCGGTCTCGATGGTGGCACCCAGTTTCATGTCACGGAACGTGGAAAACCATTTTTTGTGCCCGAAGGTGGCGACCAGTGCTTCAAGCGTGGTGGGTGTGGTCTCCTTCAGGTTGAGCTCTTTGGTGAGCATTTCGATATCCTGCGGTAAGATCTCTGAGGTGGGAATTTCCAGGTTGAAGTCCGGCATCTGTCCGCGGATGGTAGCACCTGCACCCAACCCAACCACCTGTACTTTGCTGCCGAATTTTGTACGCAGGCCGGTAACCGTCTGCCGGGTGTCGGAAGCGACATCGTCCAGCCCGTATTCGTTGTGCATGTCAAAGATCAGTACCGAGGCCTTGTTGTAGTGGATCAGCCCGGCCAGCACCATGCGCGTGAGAAAAGATTTCCCGGTTCCCGTAGCGCCAAATACGCCTGAAGAACGCTGTACGAACTTCTCCATATTGATCACCACCGGGTGGCCTTGCTCACGGGTATAGCCGATAACAAAGTTGCCTTTTTCATCGGCCTTGCCGAAAATCTCGGCAATATCTCCTGGCTGGGCCAGTCGCACCTGTGCATGGTGTGGGGGGATGGTTTTGACCGGTTTGGCGACGGGTTCGTCTTTCAGGCCGGCATCGATCGCGCTGCGCCACTGCTGGTACTCCGGGCTGCCGGGCTCTGGCCCACGCTCCATCATCAGGGCCGGCAGCACCTGCGCATTGGTGAACAGGGTCTGGCCGTAAAGTTGATCAGCCAGGTATGGGGCGACCCGAGAACCGATAGGCTCATCGGCAAAGCGCGGGTCGGTGGAACCCAGCTGAAGGTCGGTGACCAGCCCATGAAAAAGCCAGTCTCCGCTCTCGATGACCACGAAGGCCCCTTCCTGCACCTCTTCCGCGGGTATTTCCAGCCGTACCTGCAGGCTTTCTTTCAGCCCACCGCCAACTATTTTCCCAATGAATTTCTTCTCTTGCATGATTTCTCCTAACCCGCAGCTTCAGGAACGGCATCTGAAATGGCACCGAGAACAGACATCAGGGTGTCGTGGTCGTCGCGCAGTAGGTTGATCAGCTCGCGCGCGGCCTGCACCACCCACTCTCTATCCTGGTTCGTCTGGTAGACCTGGGCGATATGGGCGGACAGCAGTTCGCCGATGGGGGTGTCGTCCGCCCGCAGGATATGGCGGAAGTACCCGAACCGTCCGGTACTGGTGAAGTCGATCAATTCCTTGCGCTCGCAAAGATAGATCATATCCAGGCTGAGTGCCGGACGCGGTGGCAGCAGGTGGCGGATGGTCTGGTTCTCCTGGTATCCTACCACCAGCACAGCCATTTCCACCGGTACATTACGGTTGACCCGATTATCGGCAATGATCGACTCATCGATGCCCTCTGTGGTAACCAGCTGGCGGACCAGCCCGTCATCATCGATGCGGATATCGTAGATCAGTCCGAAGATCTGGTAGTTTTCATCCACAGGGACTCGCACCAAACTGCCAAAGCCGGGGCTGTCCAGTTGTTTTACCTGGCAGCCGACCACGAACTTGGGTGTGCTGGAGCGCAGCAAACGGCCAATACGGATTTGTGTCATGGTTTAGTTTCCCTTTTTCCTTTTTGGTTTATTGCGGGCAGCCTCTTTGGAATATTGTTTTTCGGATTTGGCGTTAATTCCCAGTCCGGATTTGACCAGTTGCTGGGCAATCATGCTGTCCACCTGCTGTTTCTCATCCTGGGTGACCACGGCGGTTTCGTCCGCTCTCATCAACAGGTAGGGGTAGCGCCTGGCTGGGACGACCTGACATTGCTGAACCAATACAGCATGCAGGGCATTCACCATGCTGGGATTTTGGGCCACCCAGGCTGGTATCTCGATACGGGCAAGCATGGGTTTGTCTTCTTGCAGCGAAACGTTGAGATAGAAAAAGTGCAGGCTGAACTGGTTTTGATATCTCGCCGATGAGCGCGAGAGTAACCCGAAGATGGCNNCGGCTTGTCCACGTATCCGGCAGTAATGGTCTGCAAGGAATACAATCTCGAGAGTGCTGCCATATAGCGGTCAAAATAGGTGCTCTCTTCATGCTCCTCTTCTGCATCCAGCGCAACTTCGCGTCCCCAAAGTTCAACGGGTCCATCCGTAAAGGTGATGACCAGACCAGGGGTTTGCTCGGCAAGGTCTGCCAAGATCTCTCGCTCGCGCATATCCCGCAACAATGCCACAAGCTTTTCCTGCATGGAAAAGACATCCTCCCCGTAAAACAATTTGCTTTGGATAAAGGTTTGAGGTGCGTTATTCTGACCCAAAGCCATCTGGATGGCTCCTACATTCACCAGACAGTAATCAATTCCCTGGTGGCGGTCTGGGTTGATCTGAGAGCCGTCAGCGGCGATAATGGAGGCCTGTTTGGGCAGGGGCGGCAGCGGAAAGCTTTCATTCAATGCTTCAGAGATGGGTATTGCACTGCGGAAATATTTGTCCAGGGCAGCAGCCCGTTCTATTTTATCGCGCAAGTAGTCCAGATTGAGGGCATTTTCTGTCAGCAGCTGCTCTGCAATCTCTAGCTTGCTGCGCAGCTTTTCAACTCTCTCTTGAGCTGTTTCCGAAAGTTCCATTATCTGCTGTCGTACTTGTTGAAAATCCAGGGCCATATTACACTCCTCCAGGCCGGCACATTGAAGATTTCAAACGATCAAACGGCATCATTGATTATATCAGAACATTTGTTTTATAAGAAGGGCGGACCGTAAAGCTAAAACTGCACGTAGGTAAAATCGCCGGGGTTACCGAGCAGGAGAAGTGCTGTGGCCAATACTATCCCGGCTAAAACTACCATTGCTTTGCTCTTAAATGGCAGTTGTACCAAAGAAGATGCTTCCGCGTAGTTGGAGAAGACGATTGGGAGCATGATCAGGAGAGGGACATAAAGTTCGTGAGGAATATCGGCGAGCATTGAGTTGATTTTACCCCACCCATAATATCCGAAAATACTCCTGAGTTTGAAGGTTAGGTTAATAAAACTGGTGGAAAAGAAGAATACCCAGCCTGCAAATATGGCTGCAAGCGTTGCGACCTGGTCTATCCATGTATCTACCCAGCGGAAGCGTTTCTGAACGCTCCAGGCGTGTAAGCTGAGCAGAATCCCGTGGAAAAATCCCCAGAGCACGAACTGGGTATCGATCCCATGCCACAGACCGACCAGCGTCATGGTTACCAGGTTGGCAATTACCTGGCTTGCAAATCGCCAACTGGAGCCCAAGCGGGATAGGAGCAGGCGGCTGAGCGGAGAGAACACATAAACTCGAAACCAGTTCGATAGTGTAATATGCCAGCGCTGCCAAAATTGGCTGGGATTTTTGGAGATGTATGGGCTCTTAAAATTTTCCGGTAAGTTAAGGCCGAATAGATACCCTAATCCCAGGGCGATATCCGAGTAGCTCGAAAAATCCAGGTACAGGAAAAGCCCTTGAAGAAAAATTAGCAGCCAAATATTGAGCAGGCCGTTTTCTGGTCCTTCAGCTACATAGATGTCCAAACGGAGCATTCTCGAAAGGTTTTCAACCAGCAGAACTTTTTTCCCAATCCCAATTGAAAGATGAAGTAAACCATTGAGTGCAAATTCGTTGCTCAGGTGTTTTGGTAATTTTGCAAGCTGCTGAGAGATCTTATCGAATGTGCTGATCGGACCTGCACTAATCTCTGCAAAAAATGCCCCGTACGTAAAAAAGGCCACCCAATCTTGGCAAGCAGGATAGCGTTTTTTATTTACATCCACAAGGTAGCTGGTGTACTTGAAGACATAATAAGATAACCCTAATGGAACTGCCAATCCGAGTGAACTTGGATCGAATCCCATATTAAGAGATTTCAGGATTTCAATCAGCGGTCCAAAGCTGGTTCCCCAAAATTTGAAGGCAGTCAGAGAGAGTAGATTGACGATGATGCCAATCCAATAGATCCGCTTGCCGGCGATCAGATAGTTCAGCAGAGACAGTCCAAGCAGCAGCAGGATATAGCGGCTGTCTGCTAGGAAATAAAAGAAATAGCTAAATAACAGCAGAAACCACAGCCTGGCTCGGTTTTTTCTCAGAATCAGCCAGTAAATGGCCAAACTGATCGGCATTATCAGATACAGGAATAGCGTGCTAAGGATTTGCATACTAGGGCTGCTTCTCCCGGTTGGCTTCAGCAACCTGGTTCGCCAACTGGATGGTTGGGGCTAAGTAGTCAATCAGTTTTTCAGCATTGGCGGGGGTTATGTGGAAACCGTCATAAAATCCTGAACCATCAATTGCCAATTGGGCTGTAGCTGGATCACTCAGATCTACAAAAAAAATTGAGGAGCTTTTGTTATCAATCCCGATAAGTAGATCAAAAAATATCTTTTTGCACCATTCATATTTGGGGCTTATATCCATGTATTCTTGCTTGAAGGTGGGGTGTACCGGACTGTAATAAAATATTATTGAAGTATTTTTTTCATCTGACAACGAGACAAATTTTTGGAGAATTTCATCGCTTTCTGGGTCAAAATCTTCGCAAGGCTCCATATTCTGTCGTTCTTTTAATTGACGCTCCAGTGCTTGTGAGAGTGTGTCAGGGGGGAAGAAACGGCTATAACCGTCCGGCTGTACCTCCCAATAGGTCTGGGGAGGCTTCCCACCGATGTATTGCAGTACATAGACGGCTTCACTAAATTGATGCATATTAAACAACTCAAGGTAGCGGTCAAGTATTAAATGGGCAGCATCTTGGGCAGACATGTAGGGCAAGAACTCGATCGGAATCTCTGCAAAATTAATACCTTCGGTGCCTGTTATATTCGCGGGGGAGATTTCGAACAATATTACATGTGGCAGTTCTTTTTTTTGATCAGCAAAGATTAAGTCCCCGAGCAGAGAAAGTTCGCTTGGTCTGACACCGCTGAAGCCAAAATTATAAGTGCTTAGCCCCAGAGAATTTTTAATGTAGGCTGGTGCTATGGTCAGAGAGCGTGAAGACCCCAAGATAATTAGTTCTGGGTCATAGTCCAAATTGTTGAAATATTGAATCTTTTCCTGCTTTAAAGCATTGGCCAATTGAGGAAAGATCCTGATCCCATATAGCCCGCGCGGGTTTACTATGATAACAGTTAGAATACAAATTGTGCTGATTACGAAAAAACTTAACCATCCTGTGCGAGCGGGGTTTTTGAGAGAAGTGGTGTCAGGTTCGTGTGATTTAAAAATATGCCAGAATAGCAGCAGAAATAGCCCAATAGCAGCCAAATTTTGCAGAAGTGAGATCAAGGCATTGCTGAATGGGCTGATCTCGCTTGCCTGAAATTCAGTGAGAAAATTTTTAACTGCCAGAAATCCAAGAAAAACGATGAATATAATTGGGATCAGTTGTTTGGTTTGGCGCATATTTTTTTAACTTTGAGATCCATTTTGAGACCATATCTCCCACTTCGGGAAATAGAAAAATATTGTAACCTATTTTGAATTTTTGAAAGGGGATTTTGTTTGAACCCAACCAACTTTTGATCTTAGTACTTATAGCCCTCTATCAATTTCTTTACCCAACAAAAACGTTAGCTGGGATTGAGGAGAAACCTTATATAATAGTGTCACAACTTAATAATAAGGAATCCATAACAGAAATGAACATTCATGTCCCCAATACAGGATCATTTCGCAGTGCAACCGATATGGAAATTCTCGAACGGCCTTTAGAATGGCTGCGCGATTTCCAGTCTGGATGGCTTTCACATTTTGAGAAAACAGGGATAGCAGATTGGTCCCTTTATACTTATCCAACCAATTACTTAGCCCCCGCATCTAAGGGGGTAGACTTGGCGCATAGCCGTGTGCTGCTGATTTCTACGGCTGGGGCTTATTATCCGGCAGTTCAGAGACCATTCAATTGCGACAATCCGCTTGGAGATTATACGATCAGGATAGTACCCAGCGCGGTCCCACTGGAGTCAATGGTCTTTGGGCACCCTGGGGTTAATCAGGCGTATGTTGAAAAAGACCCCGAGGTTCTGCTGCCTTTGGAGCATTTGCGATCATTGGTGGAAGAAAAATATATCGGGAGTCTGGCACCAATTTTTATCACCTTATGCGGTGTGCAGCCGCATGCGATCAGGGTAGTAAAAGAATTGATCCCAAACATTTTAAAAGTAGCCAAAGAGTATCAGGTGCAGGCAGCTATGATTATCCCCGCGGATCAACTGTGCATCCAGACAGCTGGATTGATCGCCCGTGCTTTAGAGGTGAACAATATCGCCGCTACGATGACAACCTGGGACGCGGACATGGCTTACATGTCGGCTCCGCCCAGACTGACAGCCACCTACCTCCCCGCTGGATGCCCTATCGGGATGCCGGGTGACAAAGCTCAGCAGCGCCGCATTTTGAAAGCTACCCTAGATCTGTTGGAAGTACATTCCCCGACGGGGATTATTTACCTGAGCGAATTGGCTTCCAGCTGAAGGCTGGCAATTTCCGGCTGAAAAACTTAAAAATCGGGAACCATGGTTCCCGATTTTTGTTACCCTATTCCGTAAAATGAGTAACTCAGGGACCATAGCCCAAAAAGGGCTGCTTGGCGGTCAGGTACTCTCCATTTTGTTCAAGCCAGAATGAAGGATCAACCACATTGATCCAGGTACTGCCAGTCGCAAAATTAACGCTTTCCTTAGAGGCACAATCATACAGCAAGAACGGGCGGTAGCGGTTAGATGGTGTGGCATAGTCATCAAAAACAGCGCTCCAGCAAACCTTGGAGATGATGCCATCGCGCAGCAGCCAGGCATACCCGCGCTCATCTGTCAGATCAAAGCTGATGATTGTTCCCGAGCGGTTAAGAACCTCGTGTGGGACTTCAAGTAAGAGTACATTTTGGCGCACAATTGCATCACCGGTCAATTTGTCCGTGCTCAATGAAAAGTCGTTTGGTGCTTCAGGATCATTCTGGTAGCGAAGGTACCCTCCTGCCGAAGGATCATATTCCCAGCGGGTCTGGTTAAGGTGGTTATAGTGCATCAGGAATTTTCCGGCCGGCTCCCCATCTGCTGAAGGCGGTCCAAAATGCCAGATATCCAACTCGGTATTCCCGCGTGAATGTTTACATTTCGCAGCAATAGCTTGCAGGCTTTCAATGTTCAGCCCGGCATCCCCGATATTTTGGGGGTTTTCAGTGTTATCCACAACGCCGCATTGGAAGGCGGCGATTTCCTTGTAAACCTCCGCCGAAGCTCCACCGAAGATCAGGCCGGCCCCAAATAATTGGGCTAGCTCTGAATAAAAAACTCGTCCAGACCGCACACCGCGGATATCAAATTTACTGGTCTGCTCCCCGCCAACCGCCTGGGCCGGATATCCGCAGTAAAACAGAGCCTGCATGCGGGTTTGCCCTTCATCGATCAGCGTTTCAAAGACGACAGGGGCTGAATTCAGTCCGGTTGCAGGACGTGTAGCCCAGGCCGGGAAGTGAGAGATTGAAATGAAAATCGGGCGGTTTTCCAACAGCGAGGCATCCGTGGGCAAACCAGTCAGCGGGCAGACAGCCGCATGCCCGGGGTAGACCAGCCCGGCATCCAGGTCGGAGCGCTGTTCGCCGGCCTCCAGGTAGAACATACCTGTACGCCCTTGGGAATCTGCGTTGCTATCCTTCGCCTGATCGCTGCCTGCATGCTGGGGCGAGAAGAGCGTGGCCGGGTAATTGAATTCCAGTGCATATTCTCCGGCGCTCAGGTTACCAAAGGAAAATTCACCTGCCCGGTCAGTCAGCGTCGTCTGGATCACTTTGCCTTCACCAGATAGCAGGTTGACAAGAACCTCTGCAACCCCGGGTTCATTATCCTCTTGCAATCCATTGCTATTCAGATCTTCCCAGACCAGGTTGCCAATTGAACCAAGGGCTGGATTTGAGATCATGTCGGTCTTTGGGGTGGGTGTGAACTGGGCTTGCTTGCTCTCAACACTTACACCACTTTGCGTGTTTGAGCTTGAGAAATCTTCTTGAATGCTGTTCTTGGCGGGTCCCAAAGGCTGGGTGTCTTGCATAGTGCAGCCAGAGATTGCGAGCATCAACACCCACAACAAAACCCGGGTAATTCTTATATTTTTAATGCGCATTTAAATATTCCTTCTAATCGTCCAGGATACCTATCACTATTATTATATGGCTTATTGGGGCTATATTTACATAACCAATCATTTTTGACTATCCCCCATAAGTACAAAAGACTCTGGCTGGTTGGCTAACAATGTGGCATAGCTAATCCGGATTGTTCGAGAGCTTTTAAGATGTACAAAAATGAGGATACAATAAGGTCATGGATATACCCCAAATCCGCATGATTGAGGAACTGGCTGCCAATGCCTGGCGGCCGAAAATTGAACAGCACCTGGGAGGGTGGCGCTTAAGATATACTGGCGGCAAAAGCCGGCGTGTGAATTCGGTTTGGCCGAACGGCTTACCCGCGCTGAATTCTATCCATAAAAGCCTGGAAATTGCAGAGGAATTTTATTTGCGCCGGTCGTCTCCACCGTGTTTCCAGCTCTGCCCAGCCGCCTTGCCAGCCGAACTGCCTCAACTTCTGGCCGAGCGGGGCTATACCTTCTATGCCCAAACCGCGGTCCAGGTCCAGCCGACCGCTCAACTGCTGTCCCACACATCCCAGTCTGAGGCCCGCGTGACGGCATCCCCCGATCTGACCGATGACTGGTTCGAACTGTATACGTCAGCCTCCGGCTACGAGCCGGAAAGTTTGCCGATCGTGCGCGGTATTTTAACCAGGATCGGTCCGGCAGCAAGGTTCACCTGGCTGGAATGGGATGGGAAACCAGCTGCGGTCGGGTTGGGTGTGGTAGAGCGCGGTTGGTTAGGCGTTTTCTGTGTGGTTACCTCGCCGCCCCTCCGGCGCAAGGGGTTTTCGACTGCAGTGATGCATGCCCTGGCCCAATGGGGCTTGGAGCAAGGGGCAGGTGGGGTCTATCTACAAGTCATGGATGACAATCTCCCGGCATTGAACTTATACAGCCGACTGGGTTTTGCCCAGCTCTACCAATATTATTACGCCGTCAAGGACAAGCAAGATGAATAAGTTCGTTGAGATCGCCCGATTTACAGAAAATTTGGATGAGATAATCCAGTTTTATCAAAAGGTGTTGGCTGTTGAGCCGGCAGTGCGGTCTGAAGGGATGGCCATCTTTATGCTGGGCGAGACCAAGCTCTTTTTCCACCGCAGCTATACTCCTGGAGAGGGGGAATTGCCGCCGGAAAACCACCTGGCCTTTTCGGTGCCCGATGTGGATGCAGCCTGTGCTCAATTGACTGCGGCCGGATTAAGCATTGAAGTCGCTGGCAAAGAATATTATTGGGGTTATTCTGCATATCTGAGGGATCCGGATGGGCAGTTGGTCGAACTGATCCAGGCGGAGTGACTGGGGCCGGAATTCTCAATCCAGCGAGAAGGTAAAAAAATTTTCAACGATCAATTTTTCCTGCACCCGAGTTGAATAAGCTTGANNGGTGTGCTGTTATAATATCTCCCCATATTGATTTTGAACATGCTTGGAGGATAACCTTATGCCCGTAGATTTTAACGCCAAAGATCAGCTTAAAACTCCCTTTGGCACGTATACCTATTACCGGTTGGATGCCCTTGAAAGAGCCGGATACACCCGCCTGAGGGATTTGCCATTCTCGATCCGGGTTTTGCTCGAAGCGGTACTACGCCAAAAAAATGAAGAAGAGATCACCTCTCAGGATGTGATCAACCTGGCTGGCTGGCAGCCCGTGGTTGAGGAACGCGGGGCGATGCCGTTTAAACCTGGACGGGTTGTGATGCAAGATTTCACTGGAGTACCAGCTGTGGTAGACCTGGCAGCAATGCGATCGGCCATGGCGCGCCTTGGCGGAAATCCGGAGGAGATCAACCCGGTGATCCCGGTCGACCTGGTGATAGACCATTCTGTCCAGGTCGATTTCTTTGCTACCGAAGATGCACTGCAGCGCAACGCCGAAATTGAATTTGTCCGCAACCGCGAGCGTTATGAGTTCCTGCATTGGGGACAAAAAAGTTTTGATAATTTCCGGGTTGTCCCACCCGCAACCGGGATTGTGCACCAGGTGAACCTGGAATATTTGGCCAAGGTCGTCCTGACCCGCGAGATGGATGGCGAAGTGGTGGCCTTCCCCGATACCCTGGTAGGTACCGACTCCCATACCACGATGATCAACGGGTTGGGCGTTGTTGGTTGGGGGGTTGGCGGGATTGAAGCAGAAGCGGCCATCCTTGGCCAGTCGATTGATATGCTCACCCCGGACGTAGTGGGTTTCCAGCTTAACGGAAAGCTGAGAGAAGGGGTAACCCCCACCGATCTGACCCTGACCATCACCCAGATGCTGCGCAAGCATGGTGTGGTCGGGAAATTTGTGGAGTTTTACGGTGATGGGTTAGAGGCCCTTCCGCTGGCAGATCGGGCGATGATCGCCAATATGTCCCCTGAGAACGGCGCCACGATCACTTTCTTCCCTGTGGATGACGAAACCCTCAATTATATGCGCCTCACCGGGCGTACGGATGCAGAGGTAGCGCTGGTGGAAGCTTACTGCAAAGCCCAGGGTTTGTTCCGAACCGCTGAAACGCCCAAACCGAATTTCAGCAGCGAACTGCAGCTGGATATCAGCACAGTTGAACCGAGCTTGTCGGGTCCTAAACGCCCTCACGATCGATTGGGACTGGATCGTCTGCGGGAGTCTTTCCAGGCTTCTTTGCTTGCACCCAAGAGCGAACGCGGCTTTGAACTCAAAGCAGCGGATTTGGATCGTCAGGCTACCTTTGGTACCAATGGCCATAGTGTCACCATGGGACACGGAGCTCTGGTCATAGCGGCCATCACTTCCTGCACCAATACCTCCAACCCGGCTGTGATGATCGGTGCCGGGCTGGTAGCCAAAAAGGCGATCGAACGGGGTTTAAAAGTCAAGCCCTATGTCAAGACCAGCCTTGCTCCAGGNNGTCACCAGCCAAAACCTGGTGGCTTCTGCTGTGCTCTCGGGGAACCGCAACTTCGAAGGTCGTATTCACCCTTATGCTCTGGCCAATTACCTGGCTTCACCGCCGCTGGTGGTGGCTTTTGCTCTGGCCGGAACTGTGGATATTGACTTGACTGCGCAGCCTTTGGGCACGGATTCTGCCGGCCAACCGGTCTTCCTGAAAGATATCTGGCCGACCCAGCAAGAGGTCAGGGAGGCTGTTCAGGCCAGTGTGACCCCTCAAATGTTCATCGAACGCTATCAAAATGTGTTTTCGGACAACCAGACCTGGAATGAGATTCCCGGTGCCGAGAGCGAAATCTACGATTGGGATCCCGATTCTACGTATATTCAGGAGCCGCCCTTCTTCCTTGACCTGACCCCAGAACTGCCTGATATTAGCGATATCCAGAGTGCCAAAGTGCTGGCCCTGCTCGCAGATTCGATCACCACCGATCACATCTCTCCTGCCGGATCGATCCAGGCTGCCAGCCCTGCGGGAAAATACCTGCAGGAAAACGGCGTCACTCCGAATTATTTCAACTCCTTTGGCTCGCGCCGTGGAAACGATCGGGTCATGACGCGTGGAACCTTTGCCAATATCCGGCTGAAGAATCAGTTGGTGCCGGGCGTGGAGGGCGGTTTCACACGCTACCTGCCTACCGGTGAGCAAACCTCCATTTATGATGCTGCCATGCGCTATAAGCAAGACGGCACCCCGCTGCTGATCATTGCTGGCAAGGAATACGGCAGTGGTTCCAGCAGAGACTGGGCCGCCAAAGGAACCCTGCTGCTGGGTGTGAAAGCAGTCATCGCCGAATCCTACGAGCGCATTCATCGCTCGAATCTGGTGGGGATGGGCGTGCTTCCTTTGCAGTTCCTGGCGGGTCAAAACGCTCAATCTTTGGGCCTGGATGGCACTGAAACCTTTACCATCCAGGGTTTGAGCAATCAGATGCCTCCAAACGCAGAAGTGCAGGTGACGGCGGTCAAAGATAATGGAAATGTAATTAGCTTTGCTGCCATAACCCGGATCGATACGCCGATGGATGTTCAGATCTACCGCCATGGCGGGATTTTGCATAAAGTGCTGCGCGAGCGGTTGGTACAGGATTAGTTTACGATTGAATTAAAAAACGCCGAGATTTCCTCGGCGTTTTTTTTATTCAAGGTTGGTTGTGTTCATCAGATCAACCACATTCCCGGCCAGCTTTGATGATGCTGATGTGGCAGCAGTTTGCCGCGCATTGACGAGGCTGGGTATCACCAGGTGGGTTACATTTCGCCGGTAGGTTCCAGTAATGCCAGCAGGTTCCCGGTGGGGTCTTTGAAGGTGGCCATGGTGCCGACGCCTGGAATTTCGTAACTTTCCAGGATGACCGTGCCCCCATGAGCCTTGATTTTTGCCAGGCTGTCCTTCAGGTTGGACGTATGGATATATAACAGCACATTCCCGACCGGGTTATCCTCACTCACCGGGTTGAAACCACCGCCAGAGCCGCCTTCGGCAGAAAAGGTGATATAGTTCATTTCTTCGAACTCCGTGATATCCCAATCAAAAACAGAGCCAAAAAATTTAGCGGCGGCTTTGGCATCATTTACTGGTATTTCAATATGGGTGATATGGTGTTTATGGGCCATTTCAGACTCCTTTCCGAGTTCTCTTTATTATAGAATATACGTTCTATAATGTCAAGAATACGTGCATTTTCCCCGTTTGCGGCTTAAGTCGCTGGTGCTGAAAAATTGATCAACGGCAGGGGTCATTCTTCTGTCAGATTCTCGATCAGGGTGTTCACGTTATCGACCCAGTCCTGGTATTCATCAGTTTCCAGCCAGAGATCCTTGAGTTCTGAATCATCCAGGATCACCTTGATAGCTTTTAAGGCAATCTTAATCAGGGCAGTCGATGGTTCAGGTTTATCCTCGATCCATTCAAGCACTTCATCCGGCACATCACTGGCAGGGTTATCCAGCAGGCTGGCAACCACTTCAGCGGCACACAATGCGATTGAACAGTCGGTCGCATCCGGCGAGTCGCCTTTCTGGTCGATCACGGTTTCAAAGGCGTTTTCTAGAATGCTGAAATCATCCACCTTTTCTAGTTCAAAGACCCAATCCAGGGCTTCATCGTTGTCAAAACTACCAATATCCCAAGCTCCCATGGCAAAATCCTATGTGACTAATATCATATTCTTCGATCTGTTTTGCCTGAACAGCACAAGCCCTTGCGGTACCAAGCGGTCGATCAGCAAATGGCCGGCATCCATAAATTCCCAGATCAATTGGAAAGGCTGTTTATTCGCCTGCCATTTTTCCGTGATGACGATCCCGTGGCCTGGCAGGATGGTAAAAGCCAGCTTCCTTGGGTCTAGCGGGTTGAGCAGGCTTTCCGCACGTGCAAAGGCGGTTTTGATGGCGCGTGCCTGGGCTTCGGTGGCGCAGGAGACCAGATAGTGATAATAGGGAGGATCGAGCGGTACAAATTCCACCAATTCCGGGTTGTACATCTGCACCCCCCGGTGTCCGTGCAGCTTGGACCTCACCACCGGCAATAGCCCCGGCAGGCCTTCAACCTCCACTTTGGGTAAAAGGCTGTCCATATCCATCATCTCTACTGCCTCCGAAGAGGGGGAAATATTCTCACGGCCAACCACATGCCGCACCTGTGCCCCCAAGCCGTCGGGACGGATGCCGACGATGGCAGCCAGATCGTTTGGTGAGATATTGCCTTTGTCCACGGGCCGGGCGCTGCCGGTAATGGTCGCCAGCAAGGCAGAGATGTAGGGGTCCCAGGTAGCAAAACAGCCTTCGCTGTACTGGTCGGCAATGGCATCGCTCACAGCAGGTACAGGCACCAGGTCCACGATGCGCAGCATATCGGTGAAAAACTTTCTGTTCCCCATTTCTTTCCCGGCTTGCTGCATGGCATCCACCGAGGAGAGTTCCAGCCATTTATCTTCCGGGATCGGATCTCCCACTACCTCGTGTTTGGTGACCTCGTAGGTCGATTCATAGGTCGCCGTGCGGAGCACGATATCCCGGTAGAATGCTTGGTGGCCTTCCGCATATTCGGTGGTTGGATGAGCCCCCACAAGATCTATGTGATACACGCGATCTGGGGTTTCTTCCCCCACAAAGAGCAGGAGCCGGATGCATTTCAATTGGGCTTGCAGCAGGCGAATCAGTGAGAGGATGGCTCCACCTCTACGGCCTTGCTCAACCAATACATCTGGTGCGGTTTCGGCCAGCCCTGGGAAAATAAAATCACTGCGCTCGAAAGGGTTTTTGGCCAGCGCATGCTCAAAATGCAAAATGATCTCGTCAAACTCCTGGGGGGTGATATGCACCATGGTAATGGTGCGTGGGACATGCTTGAGTTTAAATTTAGCGCGACCGGTAAAAAACAGGGCCTTGCGCCAGCTGAGAAGTTCACCGAATCGCGCAGTGGTCAGCAAGATAGTTGTTTCCTGGTTGGCGGTCTCTTGTACGGTGTGTCCTAACTCGGTGAAAGCTGCCAGGAGGTTTGCAGCCGCTTCTTTGAGCAGGGGGGTGGTCGTCCCTGGCGAATAATGGAGGTGGATTGGTTGAAGCCAAGCGTGAACTTCGGTTTTCATCTGTTTCCTTTAAAGTTTTGTTTTTATCCGTAAGGTTTGGTAAAGCTTTCTTAATGCAGTTATAATAACAAAATCTGGCTCAAAAGGTTTCTCTATTTAGGTAATTTGTACCATTTTACTGCAATTAGAACAGGAATGATATGCATATTTTAGTTACCAATGATGATGGTGTTCAGGCACCTGGACTGCTCGCGCTGGCCCAGGAAATGAGAAAACTAGGCAAAGTGAGTGTGCTGGCCCCTGACCGTAACTGGTCGGCTTCGGGGCATGTAAAAACCATGCACCGACCTCTGAGGGTATCGCCAACCACCCTGGCAGACGGCTCTCCGGCTATGATGGCGGATGGAGCTCCTTCCGATTGTGTGGCTTTGGCGCTGCTTGGGCTGCTAAAGGACGTGGACCTGGTGGTTTCGGGCATCAACCCGCATGCCAATGTTGGGGACGATGTGACTTACTCGGGGACCATCACCGCGGCGATGGAAGCGGCGATCGCCAAAATCCCGGGCATCGCGGTCTCACTGCACACGCTGCCCGAGTTCCAGGGGGAGCGAGATTACAGCACCGCTGCCAGTTTCGCCCGGCAGGTGGCGGAGCGCGTGCTGCAAAATGGGCTGCCTGCCCGGCTGACCTTGAGTGTCAATGTGCCCTACCTGCCCGAGGAGCAGATCAGGGGCGTGCGCATCACGCACCAGGGCATGCGCATTTACAGGGACGAACTGGTTGTGCGCCATGACCCGAAGGGCACACCCTATTACTGGATTGGCGGGGAATTCCCTACTGCTACCATGGACGAAGACAGCGATTTTCATGCCATCGAAAACGGGTATGTCTCCATCACCCCCATCCAGCTGGATCTGACGGATCATAAAGTAATCCCGGTTCTCAAGAATTGGGAGTGGCATTAGCCCTTTGCATAAAAAAAAGACCTTTGGAGATGTCTCCAAAGGTCTTTTGGTTTAAAGCATGTGCTTCTTATGGCAGGAACGAAGCATCCACGGAGTCAGCATAGCTTGGGCTGGTGGAGATCATGCCTTTGCCAAGGGCCCAATCAATGGCGTCCTGCCACAGGGCTTCTGTGGGTACGGATGCGGTCACGTACGGGGGCAGTTGGAAGGTCGGCAGCAGCGGTGGGGGTACCAAACCTTTGTCTGCCAGCATTGCGTCGAACTGTTCCGGGTCGCTGTTCAGGTCGCTAACAGCTTTTTCCAGGGCGGCCAAGAAACCGCTAACCGCTTCAGGTTTGTTTTCTACAGCATCCAGGCTGAAAGAGATCACGCTGGTGCCAACTTCGGGCAGGGTGCTGTCGTCGATGATCACCTTTGCTCCGGCCAGCACGGCCATGCCGGTCACTGGGTCGGGCAGGGTGGCTGCGGCTAACTCACCGGATTGCAGCAGGGCCAGGCGGTCGGGAATGCGCGGGATGGCGATGGTATTGATCTGATCCGGGGACAGGCCGGCGTGCTGCAGCACGCGGTCGGTCATATAGTCGATCACGGTGGCTTCAGAAATGCCGATCTCGACCCCAGCCAGGTCTTCGACGCTCTCAATACCGGAATCGGCCGCGGCCAGGATACTGAAAACAGGCGAGTCAGCCGTGGCGGTTCGGGCAAAGCGCACGACCACTACCTGAGTCTCCTGCTGGTTGTAGAACAGCACCGAGACAATCTCGTTGATCATGCCATCAATCTGTCCGGACTGCATCAGCTGGTCGCGTTCAGGCCCGGAGTTGACCGGGACCAGTTCGACCTCGAGGTTCTGTTCTGCGAAGTAGCCTTTTTCGAGTGCAACATGCATGGGCAGGGCATCCAGGATGGGTAGCACTGCCACGCGCAGGGTTTGCGGTTCTTGCGGGGCGGCCGAGCATCCAGCCACCAAAATGGCCAGAAGCACTACAATGAGTGTAAAGATTTTTTTCATATTCGGTTTGTTTCTCCAAAATAAAGAATTAAAAGCGCACGGATTGTAAAGGAAAGCACAATCGTTGTAAAGTTAATTTTTGGAGGTTTGTTTGCCAAACCTCGATGTGCACTTTTGGAATTTGGAATGTTGGAACGCTCAGCGCTTGGAACTGCTGCCGGTAGGCTTGTGGCGGCGTTTTATTTCCAGCACCTGCTGGTCGTCCAGGTCGGGCAGGGTTTCGGTCTCGGTGATTCCGAGGGCTTTGCGCTGGGCTTCGCGCCAGGCCTGCAGACGGGCATCTACCGTCTCTTCGTAGCCCTGGCCGGAAGGGGTATAAAAATAGGTCCCTAACAGCTCTCTTGGCAGGTATTGCTGGGGCAGGTAATGCTCAGGGTCGTTGTGAGGATACTGGTACCCTTTTCCGTGTCCCAGGGCTTTGGCATCGCGGTTGGCATCTTTGAGGTGATTGGGCACGTTGGTTTTGCCCTCTTGCTCAATGCGCTCGAAAGCCTTGAAGTAGGCGTTGGCGGTATTCGATTTGGGAGCCGTTGCCAGGTACAGGGTGGCATGCACGATGGGGTACACCCCTTCTGGCAGGCCGACATAGTCGAATGCCTGGGCTGCCGCACTGGCGACCACCATTCCATTGGGGTCTGCCAGGCCGATATCTTCCCCGGCCAGGATGATCAGCCGGCGCAGGATGAAGCGCGGGTCTTCCCCGGCATACAGCATCTTGGCCAGCCAGTACAGAGCAGCATCCGGGTCGGAGCCGCGCACCGATTTGATAAAGGCCGAGATCGTATCATAATGGGCGTCGCCGTCCTTGTCGTAGAGCACAGCCCGGCGCTGGATCGATTCCTGGGCAACTTCCAGGGTTACCTGCACCACACCCTGTTGATCAGGCGGGGTGGACTCAACCGCCAGTTCCAGGGCGTTCAGGGCGTTGCGGGCGTCCCCACCGGAGATGTTGATCAGGTGGCTGTAGGCTTCTTCATCCACCTGCACCCGGTATTTGCCCAGGCCGCGTTCAGGTTCGCTGAGGGCAAACTCCAGGATGCGGCGCACGTCCTCATCTTCCAAAGTGCGCAGCTGGAAGACCCGCGAGCGGGAGACCAGGGCAGAGATGACCTCAAAATAGGGGTTCTCAGTGGTTGCCCCTATCAGGGTGACGGTGCCGTTCTCAACGTGCGGCAGCAGCGCGTCCTGCTGGGCCTTGTTCCAGCGGTGGACTTCATCCACGAACAGGATCGTGCGCAGGTTATAGAGCTTGCGCCGCTCGAGAGCGTCCTGGACGACCTCGCGCAATTTGGCAACCCCGTCCAGTACCGCCGAGAGGGTGACGAAATGGCTCTTGGTGATATTGGCGATGACCATAGCCAGGGTGGTCTTGCCTGTGCCGGGAGGCCCCCACAGGATGATCGAAGAGAACAGCCTGTCGGATTCGATCGCCCGGCGCAGCAGTTTGCCTTCGCCGAGGATGTGCTCCTGCCCGACGTATTCTTCCAGGGTGCGCGGCCGCATACGGGCGGCTAGCGGCGCCTCGGTGGCCAGGGATCGTTTCATGGAAAAATCAAATAAGTCGTTCATCTCTCAAGGTGGCGGATGGGATAAAGGAGCATTGGTCGAATCAGCCGCAGGCCTGGCAAGGTTTAGATTTCGCCCATCATGCCCTTGTCTCTCATCGCTGTGATTGGTTTGAGTCTGACCCTCATTATATCGCAATGGCTGGCCGTTTTGCAGCCATTACGATGAGGATCATGGAAGCTGTCAAATGATGAAACATTTGGCGGATTTCTGAAAGGGCTATACAATTTATTCAATCGTTGCAGGCATGCACAGGTCTAGCAGCACATGTGAGACCATAAAGGTGATAAATTTCTAACCAATTGGAGGAACGAAATGGAAGAACTGAAAGGGCCGCCCCCGAATGAATTGAGAACCAGCATCAATGAAGATGTGCTGCGGGCACGGATCGAAAACCTCAAGCTTGAGCAAAATTTAGGCCTGGGCATCATCGGTGGTGCGGTTGGTGGCCTGCTTGGGGCTGTGGCCTGGGCAGCGGTCACTTATCTGACGGAATACCAGATCGGCTGGCTGGCCCTGGGGGTGGGCTTCCTGGTTGGGCTGGGCGTGAGGTTTTTGGGAAAAGGGATTGACAGGGTCTTTGGGATCGTGGGTGGCGTGATTGCCCTGGTCAGTGTGGCCCTGGGGAATTTCCTGACTGCCCTGGGATATGTCGCCAAGGCTTATCAGGTGAGTTTTATGGAGGTGCTTCAGAATTTTGATTATTCGATGACATTTGACCTGATGAAATTTACCTTTACGGGGATGGATCTCATTTTCTATGCCCTGGCAGTCTATGCGGGCTACCGCTACAGCTTCAGACAGATTACCCAGGAGCAGTTGTTGGAAGGCAACCTATAAACTGTCCTCTGGCGGTGTTTCGAAGTGAAATTAAGGCTGGTCAGAATTTGGCCAGCCTTTTGCTTTGTGGTGTATTGGAGTAGTTAGATCAAAATTATTTACTTGCATTTTATTATGCAATAAAATATTTTTTTGCATAATATATTAATTATAAAAGATTGTTTCCCACAAAAAATTTTTTACATCGATTAAACATCCCGCGGTTTGACCCACCCGGCTATCTGGCTTAGAATGGAAGAAAAACCAAAGGAGAGTCTTCTCATGCATACTCATAAAAAAGAGGTAGTGATCCCAGCTGGCGGTGCCAAGCCGNNCAGGTCGGGCTGGACCCGGCGACCGGTAAGCTGGTGGAAGGTGGCGTGGAAGCTCAGGCCCGCCAGGTGATGCTGAACCTCAAAGCTGTCCTTGAAGCTGCCGGGTCGGATCTGGACCATGTTCTTAAATGCACCGTCTTCATGCAGGATATGAACGATTACGGGGCGATCAATGCCGTGTACGGTGAATTCTTCAAGGAAGACCCGCCGGCGCGCTCCGCCGTGGCAGTAAGAGGCCTGCCGGTCGGCGCATTGGTCGAGATCGAAGCCGTCGCCATCATCAAAGAGGACTAACAACACCTTGTCTGGTGAATTGATCCTGCTGGTGGATGATGAACCCAGCATCATTCAACTCGTCCGCATGTATCTGGAGCAGGAAGGCTACCGGGTGGAAGCCGCAGGCGATGGCCCCGCTGCCTTACAGGCCGTGCAGGCCAAAAATCCCGCCCTGGTAGTGCTGGATGTGATGCTCCCGGAGATCGATGGTTTTGAAGTCTGCCGCCGTTTACGGGCGGAAAATAACCCGGTCCTGGTGATCATGCTGACGGCCCGGGATGAAGATATCGACAAAATTGTCGGTTTGGAACTGGGGGCAGATGATTACCTGACCAAACCATTCAACCCGCGTGAGCTGGTCGCCAGGGTGCGTGCCATGCTGCGGCGGGTAAACCGCCCGATCCAGGAAACAGAACACGCCGTGATCTACTTGGGCAATCTGGTCATCGATGCAGCCAGGCGTGAGGTGAACGCTGCGGATCAACCGGTGAACCTGCGTACTCAGGAATTCGACCTGCTGCTGACTTTCGCTGAGCACAAGGGGCTGGTCCTGACCCGTGAGCAGCTGCTGAACCTGGCTTGGGGGTACGATTACTTCGGCCAGACCCGCACCGTGGATGTGCATGTGGCACATCTGCGTAAAAAGATCTCCGCCAGCAATGTCAGGATTGAAACGGTGACTGGCGTGGGATATAAGCTGGTGGCCTGATGTTTTCCTCGCTGCGCTCCAGGCTCCTCGCCAGCTTTGCTATCGTGATCAGTGTCGTGTTGGTGACATCCGCGGTGACCTTGCTGCTGTTTGTGGCCCGCAGCAATCTGGCTGCCCGGCTGGAACTGCGCAGTACGGCTGCGCGTCTGCTCCAACGCCCCGATCTGGAATTGAACCGGCCAGGGTTGTTTGATGAGCTTGTGGCACGCGTGGACGAAAATATCGGCATGCGCACCCTGATTGTGGGTCGTGATGGAGCGGTGCTGGCAGATTCTCGCGCCAGCCAGTTTCCGGAACTGCGCCCGGTACGCCTCATCCCGGTCGACCCTCTCAAAGAAGTGTTTACCATCCGGGATGTGGATGGCAAGGAGTGGTTGTACACGGGCAGGAGGGTTGATTCGGGGGTTGCTTTGCTCATCTTGCAAGCACGCCAGCCGTTTCGCCAGTTGATTGGTTCGCCGATCAGCGCGGAATTACTGCGCTCATTGGCCCAGGCAGGTACCGTGGCACTGGTGCTGTCTTTGCTTCTGGCAATCCTGATCAGCCGTTCGGTTGCATCTCCCCTGTCCAAAATCTCTGATGCCGCCCGGCAGCTGGCGGACGGCAAGCAAATAACTCTCAGGCCAGAAGGCCCTGCCGAAGTACGCCTGCTGGGAGAGGTATTTAATGAGATGTCTGCCAGAGTCCTTGCCAGCCAGCAGTCTCAGCGCGATTTTGTTGCCAATGTCTCCCATGAATTAAAAACTCCCCTCACGTCTGTGCAGGGGTTTGCCCAGGCTATCCTGGACGGCACAGCCAATACCCCCGAATCTCAACGCGACGCTGCCCAGGTCATTTTTGATGAATCTGGGCGTATGCAGCGCATGGTATTTGATCTGCTGGACCTGGCCAAACTGGACGCTGGAACAGCCGACCTGCAAATGCAGCCTGTGAAGCTGGATCTGCTCCTGCAAGCTGTAGTGGAACGCTTCAGCCCCCAATCGAAGCAGGCAAATGTGCTGTTAACTTTTTCGTCTGGCGATTTGCCCACGGTGATTGGGGATGGAGACCGATTATCCCAGGTATTTAATAACCTGGTGGATAATGCTATCAAGCATACGCCCCCCAATGGCCAGGTACAGCTGACTGCTGAAGTGGATAGCGAGCGAGTCGCTGTTTCTGTTCGAGATACAGGAGCCGGAATTCCAGTTGATGAGCTGCCCCGTATCTTCGAGCGTTTTTATCAGATCGATAAATCACGGCGCGGTGGCCCTGCACATGGCTCTGGCTTGGGACTGGCGATCGCCAATCAAATTGTCCTGGCGCATCATGGGGAAATGGTTGCCAGAAGTGCTTCCGGCAAAGGCAGTGAATTCTTGGTGTATTTACCGTTTTCTCCCCAGCCAGGCGAGGCGCTGAAATCAAGCTCTTAATCCATGAAGCAGATTTGGGGTTCGGCTGCAAATTGGTACGTGCCTGAAATGCTGTCAGACAACCTCTGCTCTCCCGGTGACAGATCCTCAAACCGCCGTTATAATACCCAGCACAATGGACAGATCTCCCAAAGTGACTGTTATAGTCCCATGCTTTAACGAAGAAAAAACCATCCGGTTGTTGTTGGATGCCCTTGCTCGCCAGACGTTCCCCAAAACAGATATGGAAGTCGTGGTAGCAGATGGGATGTCGAATGATGGTACCTTGCAGCAAATCGAAAACTTCCAGATCAAAAACCCCCATTTGAAAGTACGCGTGATTGAGAACCATAAACGGATTATCCCAGCGGCACTCAACCGGGCGATCGAGGCGGCAAGCGGGGAATATATCATTCGCCTGGATGCTCACAGTGTGCCGCATCCAGAATATGTTGCCCGCAGTGTGGCTGGGTTGGAGCAGCAGCTAGGAGAGAATGTGGGCGGGGTGTGGAAGATTGTCCCCAGTGAGAATACCTGGATAGCGCGATCGATTGCTGCGGCCGCTTCTCATCCCCTGGGTGTGGGAGATGCCAAATATCGCTACGCAGATAGCCCTGGGGAGGTGGATACCGTCCCTTTTGGTGCTTTCAGGCGAGATTACCTGCTGTCCATTGGTGGGTTTGATGAGAGTTTGCTCGCCAATGAGGATTATGAATTGAATACCCGTATCCGGCAAACTGGAGGAAAACTCTGGTTGGACCCCAATATTCAGGTACAATATTATTCCCGCGCGACGCTAGGTCAACTTGCCCGTCAGTATTGGCGCTACGGTTATTGGAAAGCTGTCATGCTGCGGCGTTACCCGGGTAGTTTGCGCTGGCGGCAGGCCTTGCCGCCGCTTTTTGTACTCGGCCTGATCGGACTGCTGGCAGCCTCAATCTGGATCGTGACTGCCCGATGGCTGCTGGTTGTGGCCACCTTTAGCTATGCAATGGCATTGCTGCTGAGTGGGATGGAAATCACCTTGCAGGGCAGGAAATTCTCCCTGTTTTTTGGGGTTCCGCTGGTAATCGCGACGATGCATATTGCCTGGGGCAGCGCTTTTCTTGTGAGCGCATTATCGCAGTTATTTGGGAAGAAATCCGCGGGCTGATACCTTGCATGCCGCAGTTGTAGATTAAATAAGAAAGAAGATCGAAAGCATGGAAAAATTGACCCCTTCACGACAATCAACTTGGCGGCTCCGACCCGGAGAACGTCGAATGTTGATCATCCTGGGAGATTTCATTTTTTCTTGGGTGGCCTTGGCGATTGCGGTGTATATATGGGCCGTTGCCCAACTGCAAGACCTGCCACTTTTTGAATTTATTCAAGCACGGCTGCAAGGCTGGTTTTTTTTGCTCCCGATCGCCTGGTTAATTTTGCTTATCGATAGTTATGATTCGCGCACTTCGATCGATCTGCGGAAAACTTTCCGCTCGATAGGAGTCTCAGCGGTTATCGGTTTATTTATCTATCTGGTCATCTACTTCGCATCAGATGCTTCGTTACCGCGCCGTGGTGTGGCTGCCTTCCTTGTAGTCGCCTCTTTGCTCACTCTGCTTTGGCGTTACATCTATATCCAGATTTTCTCTGGCCCGCGTTTCATGCACAGTGTGATGATTGTCGGAGCCGGTGAAACAGGAAGTGCCATGGCCAAGGTGATCAGTAAAATTAAAGCTCCCTTTAATTTGATCGGCTTGGTGGACGATGACCTTGAAAAACAAGGCCAGATCATCCATGGATACAAGGTGCTTGGGACGAGTCAGCAGCTCCATATGTTGGTTGAAACCAACCAGGTCTCGGAGCTGATTGTTGCGATCTCTGGCAAAATGCAGCCCTCAACATTTCAACTGCTGATCGAAGCTCAGGAAAACGGGATCCTGATTACCAGGATGCCCGTAGCGTACGAAGAGTTACTGGAACGCGTGCCGGTGCAGTACCTGGAAGCCGATTGGATTTTGCGTTCCTTTGTAGACCAAGCTCGCGTGAATTCGTTCTACAGTATTGGGAAACGTTTGATTGACCTGGCGGGTGGTTTGGTGGGTACGCTTGGTTTATTGTTGCTTGCGCCGATTATCTCCCTGGCCATCCTGATTGAATCGGGGCGCCCCATTGTCTTTCAGCAGACCAGGGCAGGCAAAGGTGGGGTGAATTTCAGGATCCTGAAGTTCCGCACCATGAAAATTCAAGATAATGATGATGAGATTACGCGCCCAACTGAGGAAAATGACNNCTGGCGAATCATGAAAGATCAAATTTTATTTCGCAATCGATTTATCTTTTTCTTCGATCTGATCCTGATCGTATTTTCCGTCCTGCTCAGTTTTTTACTGCGTCTTGAAGTTACCCAGGCTTTTGTGGACTATGGTAGAACGATGCTGGTGATGCTGGGGGTCGCTTTGGTGATCAAGCCGATTATCTACCGCCGCTTTGGTCTTTATCATCGTTTCTGGATCTACGCCAGTGTGCAGGAATTGGTGACGATTGCCATGGCTGTCACGGTGGCATCTTTATTGCTTGCCGGCCTGATGTTCCTGCTTTGGTTTGTAGGATTTTTCGAATATTTTGCGCGCTCTCTTCCTGTCATCGATTGGCTGATCTCTTTGCTGCTTGTCGGCGGGCTACGGTTCTTGCCCCGGTTTTTATCCGAGGAGATGTTTACCCGCAGAAGTGCTACCGAGGAGGACCAGGTGCTGGTGGTAGGCGCTGGCGATGCTGGCTCTCTGGTGGTGCGAGAGATGTTCAGAAATCCGCAGCTCAAACTCAGCCCGGTAGCCTTTTTGGATGATGATCCTGAAAAACAGGGTGTGAGCATCCATGGTGTCCCGGTGATTGGCCAGTTGAGCGATCTGCCAGAGCAGTTGGAATCGCTGTCGGTGAGCGAAGTGATCATCGCCATTCCCAGCGCCCCAGGCCGGGTTGTACGGCAGGTGGCTGAGGTTTGCCAGGCAAAACGGGTGCCGTTCCGCACAATGCCCGGAATTTATGAGCTGATTGGTGGTACCGTCAACGTCAACCGTCTGCGGGAGGTGGATATTTCGGACTTGCTGCGGCGGGAACACGCCCACATCGACCACCAGAGGATCAGCGCATTGCTGAAGGACCGCCGCATCCTGATTACTGGTGCCGGCGGCTCGATTGCCAGCGAACTTTGTCGCCAGATTGCCAGATGGTCCCCAGCCAGCATTGTGCTGGTCGGTCATGGCGAAAACAGTATTTTCGAGATCATGATTGAGCTGCAGGACAGTTTCCCCGACCTGGAAAAAATACCGGTGATCCTCGATGTGCGGGACCGCAAACGCCTGAAACAAGTCTTTGAACGCTACCAGCCGCAGGTGATTTTCCATGCCGCTGCTCATAAGCATGTTTCCCTGATGGAACTGAATGCAGAAGAAGCTGTTACCAACAATGTCATGGGAACAATGAATGTGGTAGAAATTGCTGTGGAAATGGGAGTCGAGCGCCTGGTGATGATCTCTACTGATAAAGCTGTCCGTCCGACCAATATCATGGGCGCTACCAAAAGGCTGGCTGAAATGCTTGTGCTGCGGGCCGCTGTGCGTCATAATCTGCGCTATTCCGTGGTGCGTTTCGGCAACGTATTGGGCAGCCGCGGTAGTGTGGTACCGCTCTTCAAGCGCCAGATCGAGGCTGGTGGGCCAGTCACTGTGCGCGACCCACTTGTTGAACGTTATTTCATGACCATCCCCGAAGCGGTCCATCTGGTCTTACAGGCCTTTGCCATGGGGAAAGGCAGCGAGGTCTTTTTATTGAATATGGGTGAACCAGTCAAAATCCTGGATCTGGCAAGAGACCTGATCCGGCTATCGGGGCTGGAACCAGGACAGGATATCGAGATTGTCTTCACCGGCCTTTCTCCCGGCGAGAAGATAAGTGAAGTCCTCTGGGATGAAGGGGTTTCCCAGCTGCCCACCGACCATCCTGAGATTACCCGCCTGGACAAGATTGAAAATTTACCGGATGAGGAACTGGATCGAATGGTCGGGCAATTGCTGGACTTTGCTGAGGACGGTGAGGTGGATCGCTTGGTTGATCTGCTGGATGAGGTGATCCCCGGGGCGAAGATCCGTGAAACACCGCCTCCCGACCTGACCTCGATCCCCTAGCCAGCTCTCCCCTTGAAGGGGATGTGAGAATTTTTTCAACGGCTCATGGATAGGTTTAATCGCATGCCAGTATTAACCAATGCAGAATGGACCCAATTTATCGGCCAGCAGGCCAATGCCCATTTGCTTCAGCAGTCTGCCTGGGGGACGCTGAAGGCTGATTTTGGCTGGCAGCCGGTTTACCTGGTTGAAGCAGGCAGCGGGGCCCAGGTGCTGTTTCGTTCCCTACCACTTGGTTATTCTATTGCATATATCCCGAAAGGCCCGCTCGGCTCAGCGTGGGGGCAGCTCTGGCCGCTGCTGGATGAAATCTGCCGGGAAAAACGGGCTGTCTTCTTAAAAGTGGAGCCAGATGCATGGGAGGGTGATTTTTCAAAAGGCGAGGAGCTGGTGCAGGCAGGGTTTCGCCCCAGCCCCCACGACCTTCAGCCGCGCCGAACCATCGTGCTAGACCTGCAAGACGATGAGGAGCAAATCCTGGCCAGCATGAAGCAGAAAACCCGCTACAATATCCGGTTGGCCGAGAGAAAGGACGTGGAGGTTGGCCCGACCAGCGATCTGGATGCCTTTGCAGACCTCATCAAAGTGACTGGTGATCGCGATGCCTTTGGCGTGCATACCCCAGCATATTACCAGCGAGTCTATGAGTTATTTCATCCAAAAGGCATGTGTGAGCTGTTTATCGCCAGCTACCAGGGGCGTCCGCTGGCAGGATTAATGGCCTTTGCCAGCGGGAAACGGGCTTGGTATCTGTACGGCGCTTCAAACAACCTGGAACGCAACCGCATGCCGACCTACCTGATCCAATGGCAAGCGATCCGTTGGGCCAAGCAGAAAGGTTGTCTCAGCTATGATCTGTGGGGGGTGCCAGACCAGGACGAAAGCATTCTTGAAGCGGATTTTTCCACCCGATCGGATGGCCTCTGGGGAGTCTACCGATTCAAACGCGGGTTTGGCGGCGAACTAATGCGCACCTGCGGCGCTTGGGATAAGGTTTATCATCGGGCGGCTTATTTCGGCTACCAGAGGTTAATGGCAAGCCGAGGGCAAGCATGAAGCAGCATTATTGCTTGATGTGCGGCAGCCTGATGATGAGCCGGGAGATTGAAGGCCGCCTGCGAGAGCAATGCCCGCAGTGTGGTTGGATCTATTATCTGCATATGAAGCTGTCAACTGCAGTCCTGATCGAACATGACAGCAAGCTTCTTCTGCTCCAACGTGCTTGCCAGCCCTGGATCGGCAGATGGAATCTCCCGGCTGGATATGTGGAAGTAGATGAAACGCCTGAGCAGGCCGCCGTGCGCGAGGTGCGCGAAGAAACTGGCCTGGAGGTAGAGATAAATCGCTTGCTGGGAAATTATTTTTTTGATGATGACCCGCGCGGGAATGGGCTATTGGTGGTATTTGCAGGGAAAGTGGTCGGCGGTTATTTGAATAGCTCTGACGAAAGCACCGCTCATGGCTATTTTAATGCCGGCTCGCTGCCCGAAGATCTGTGCGGTGCAGGCCATGAGCGGGTCATCCTATCCTGGCAGCGCGGAGAGTTCCGGTCATGATGGATAAGCAGCAATGGAACGCCACGATCGCTGAATTACCCAACCCGCACCTGCTGCAAACCTGGGAGTGGGGGGAGGTCAAAGCACAGTTTGGCTGGCAGCCTTTCCACCGGGTTTGGCATGCAGAGGGCCAGGTGGTTGCCGCGGCCTTGGTGCTCGAGCGGGAGGTGAAGTTTGCCGGCTTTGCTCCTGGGCTGCGCATGCACTATACGCCAAAAGGGCCTCTCCTGCTGAATTGGGGGGATGCTGACCTGCGCCAGCGTGTCCTGAAAGACCTGGAGAGCTTTGCCCGCCAACGTTCAGCCTTTTTGCTTAAGATGGATCCAGACGTCGTGGTGGGCATCGGTGAACCAGGCTCTGAGCAGGATCAGGCAGGTCAGATCGGCCTGGAATTGGTCGACCAGCTATCTGCGGAGGGCTGGCGTTTTTCGGATGAACAGATCCAGTTCCGCAATACGGTTGTCCTCAGCCTGGAAAAATCCGAAGATGAACTACTGATGGACATGAAATCCAAGACGCGCTACAACGTGCGTCTGGCCACTCGCAAGGGGGTGACCGTAAGGCACGGGGGGTTGGATGATTTGGAACTGCTGTATGCGATGTATGCTGAGACCGCCATCCGGGATGGGTTTACGATCAGAAGCAAGGCTTATTACCTTGCTGTCTGGCAGACATTTTTGGGCTCGCAAATGCTGACCCCTTTGATTGCCGAAGTGGAGGGGCAGGCTGTCGCCGGGCTGTTGTTGTTCACCTTTGGGGGAGTTTCCTGGTACATCTACGGTATGTCCACCGATGAATATCGAAACTGGATGCCGACGTATTTAATCCAGTGGGAAGCGATCCGGCTGGCCAAGCAAAAGAAATGCCAGGTCTATGACCTGTGGGGAGCGCCGAACGAATTTGAACCGGATGACTCACTGTGGGGGGTTTACCGCTTCAAGAAAGGTCTGGGCGGTGATGTGGTACGCACTATAGGCGCCTGGGACCTGCCGCTGAGGCCGTGGGTGTTTAAGTTGTACGCCCAGGTCTGGCCGCGTGTGATGGGTCTCTTACGGGCGCGTGGGCGTGCCCGTACCCGTCAGGCTTTGGAAGGAGATGATTAAATGATCGAGTTACCGAAAATGAATTTTGCGCATTTACCAACCCCTGTGGAGGAACTGCCGCGTCTCTCGGCATTTTTAGGCGGTCCTCGTCTGCTGGTTAAGCGGGATGACCAGACTGGTTTGGCTTTTGGCGGCAACAAGACGAGGAAATTGGAATATCTGGCAGCAGAAGCGCTTGCCCATGGAGCCCAGACACTTATTACTACTGGGGCGATTCAATCCAACCACTGCCGCCAGACAGCCGCCACCGCCCGCCGATTGGGGTTAGACTGCATCCTGGTGCTCTCCGGAGAGCCGCCGGAGCTGCCAGAGGGCAACACCTACCTGGATATGCTTCTGGGTGCTGAATTCGTCTGGTGTTCCCTGGAGCAGCGTGGTGCTGTGCTGCAAGAGACTATTAAAAAAGCAGAGCAGCAGGGACGTAATCCTTTCCTGATCCCGTATGGCGGGTCCAACCCGACTGGGGCAGCGGCATACGCCTATGCGTTGCGGGAGTTGATGGCCCAGGAAGTGCGGGCGGATTGGATCGTCTTCGCGACTTCCTCTGGCGGGACACAGGCCGGGTTGGTTGCCGGGAAAGCCCTTTTGGAGTTCCCATGCCAGATTTTGGGGATCAGCGTGGATGAAGAGGCCGGGTATTTCGGGCAGGTGGTGGCAAATTTGGCAAAAGAAGTTACAATATTATTAGATAATGAAAAGTATATTGCAGAAAGTGAAGTCTTGGTCAA
>DNGN01000038.1 GCA_003486225.1 Chloroflexota bacterium | reverse complement strand
ACTGCGGTGGCCGTTTCTGCCAAGACTGCCATGACATTTGCGCGCTGCTGGCTGGCCTGAAAGAGTTGGGCGTTCAGGACGGCGATGGCTGCCTGGTCGGCAATCGCCTGGATCAGTTCAAGGTGGTTTTTTTGGTAGTAATGAGTTTTGTTATTGGTGAACGTGATCACACCCACCAGCTGGTTGCGAACGATCAGCGGGGCGCACAGCGAAGATTTGGTGTTGGGCGTGAGCTCGTCCGGGTAGGTGCGTTTCAGCCAGCGTTCGTCCTGGCTGGTATCTGCGATCAGGGCAGCCTGGCGGTTGCGCGCCACCCAGCCAGCCAGCCCGTCATCCAGGGTGTTTTTAAGCCGCTCTATGGTGTCTTCGTGCACTTTGCCGTCCAGGATGATGGCCGCATCGATGGCTTCCTGCTGGTCATTCAGGATGATGATGCTGGCGGACTGTGCTTCTACAATTTCCAGGGAGAGAGACAGGACCCGCTGCAGGACGGTATTAAGGTCCAGCGCAGAGACCAGTTCCCTGCTGACGTCAAATAAGAGCTTGAGCGAGTTGTAGGTGTCCTTTGTTGGTGCTGTCATTACTATTTCTCAATCAGCTTTTGAGCTTGGCTTCAGCCTTGGCAGTGCGCATGCCCCATGCTGCACAGAAGGTCTGACTGCATCGTTGGGCTGAGTGCCGATTCGCTCACAGTATAGCACAATTCATTCACAAAAAAACCTGCCTCCTGGCAGTTCCCGCCAGGTTGAGCCTGATCTTTTTTCTGCCGGATCAGGTTGGGATGAAAGGCAATTGTAGCATCAGTGCTTCGGAAGTCAGGCGCAGGTTGACGTTGGTCCGCAGCTCGCCGAGCTTGTTCTCGAGGAGGACCACGACCTCTTGCGCTGTCTGGGTATCGAGATGCTGCGCCAGCCTTTGTATGTCTGCAGCCCGGTCTACATTGGTTAGCGTGGGATTGGAGGCAGTGGATTGCAGCAGCACATCGCGCCAGAATGCCAGCCACACCACCAGGGTCTGGGTGAGTTGGTCTTTATCTTTGCTCAGCTTATTGGCGTAGGAGAAGCGCTGCACGCGGTTACTGTCGAGCAGGGTCAGTAAATCCTCGAGCATATCCGTGCGCTGTTCCAGCAAGTCTGGGTTTTGCGCCAGGTGCAGGGCGTATCCCGGNNTGCCAATTCTGCCAGGGGAACCGGGCGCAGGCGCAGGATCTCGCAGCGCGAGACGATGGTGGGGAGCAGGGACTCCGTGCTCTCCGCAGTCAGCAGCAAGACCACTTTCCCGGGGGGTTCCTCCAGTGTTTTGAGCAGTGCATTGGCCGCATTGTCATTGGCTTCTTCAAAGTTGATCAGCATGGCAACCCGGTAGGCAGCCATGTAAGGCGAAAGCGACAGGGTGTGCTGCAGGCCGCGGATGGCATCGATTTTGATATCGCGGTCACCCTCTGCTCGCTGGACGATGCTCAGGTCCGGGTGCTGCATGCGGGCGATCTGTTGGCTGGTCTTGTCTTCTGGCGTGTAGCGCTGGTTTGGGGAATTCAGCACCTGGGCGAAGCGCAGGGCCAATGTGCGGCGGCCGATGCCCCGCGGACCGGTAAACAGATAGGCATGCCGCAGACGGCCGGGTTGCAGGTGTTTGTTCAGCAGCCGAACTGCCCACTGGTGTCCAAGGATTTCCCAATTCTGCTGGGGATCAGGTGCAGGGTTCATAGTGCTATTGTAGCTGAGAGACAGTCGATGTGCAAATGTTTTTATCTGCAACGAAACCGGATTGGCCTGCGGAAGTGGTTGCCGCTGAGATATAAAGAAACTGGGAGCAGATTTCTGCTCCCAGTCAGTTTTTTTTTTCGGCGATGTGCCCTGCAGTTTAGGGCGCTATCCCGTCTTAGTTATTATTCTTTTTGCCCTTGCCGTTATTTGTCTTTTCTTTGTCGTGGTTCTTATTGGATGTAGGCGGCATACTCGAGGAGCTTCCCTCTTCCTTGCAGCCTGCCGCACTGTTGGGATTGGCATTCGGGTTGCACTGGCCGTATGGACCAGGGCCTTCGCCGTTATCATGGCGGACATGGCCAACGCCTAACAGGGCTGGTTTGCCGTATTTTCTGAATAATTGACCGATACTGGTCTCTTTATTTTTCAAGGCTTCGAAAAGTGCTGCCACATCCAGCCCACAGGCTTCGGGTTCTCCCTCTTCCGCCTCGGCACCTTCACCAGCGGGTGGTTCCTCTGCGCTCTCACAGTCTTTCATGGAATCCTTGGCCATGCTGTACAGCTTGACAATCACACCGAAGCCAAAGCCTTCTTCATGGTACATGGCAATGTCCTGCCCTACGTCCTGTAGGCTGCCGTCTTTATTGAGCATGAGGTTCAGGCTTGAAAAGGCTGCTGCAAGTTCAGGGTTATCAAAATCCAGGTCGATAGGTTCCTTGGTGGTATCTGCAAACTCGAGATGAAAACCGGTACCTTCGGTATAACCAGTAACCGTGGCGGGGAAGCCTTCAGCGCATACTCCACCTTCAGGGGGTTCTACAACCTCCCATTCTGCTGGAACAGACCCTTCAACCTGCTTCACGCACACCTGGGCGTTTTGGGTGCTTTCCAGGGCTGCCGCCAGATCCGAGGTATCGAATTTGGAGAAGTAGTTGCCCAAGAGGGTTGTGATGGGGTGGCCGAAGTCCTGCTCGAATTCCACCATGCATTCTCCGCCCTCGCTTTCAGGGTCAGTATCGACAATGGCTGTATTGTTCGCCTCATCGACGCTTACGACTACGCCACTCACCTCTCCTGAAAGTCCTAAGTCTGAACACAGTGGCACTGGCTCTTGAGCAAATGCCGCAGATGTGATCGACAGGACGAAAACCAATGCGAACGAAAAGATTAATAGTCTTTTTGTCATTGTGGAACCTCCATAATACTTCCGGGTTGATTGTGCAGTAGAACTTTGCTATTAATTGTACACATTTTAATCTTTGAAAGGCTAATCTTTCAATAACTCTAATGTACTATATTCTGTTTAACTTTAAAGGCGTTATAGTAAAGGAAATATTAAAGAAGGAGCCATACGAAATGCGGAGATTGATTTGGCTAGCGATTGTACTGCTGTTTATTACGAGTGGATGCCAGCTAACCAGCAGCGGAAAGGGGGCTGATTCAGGTTCAGCTGGGGCCAACGTGCCAACGGGTTTCCGGTTGAACCTGGTGGAAGCACCGGCCAATTTAGGCCAGTTGAAAATGAATTTGAACCAGCTGGGGCCTTTCCATGCCCGCTTTGTGCTTGAATTTGA
>DNGN01000012.1 GCA_003486225.1 Chloroflexota bacterium | reverse complement strand
GCTTCCCTGTTCTACCGTCTGATCTACCGCATCACTGACGTGAAGATGCCGCTCGCGCATGGTTTTGATCACGTCCACCACTTTGCGGTCCATCAGGCGGAAGTCGCCGGTAACGAGCGGGATGTCCACATCAGTGATGCGGTAAATAATGCGATAGAACAATGACGCCGTCCACAACTTGAACCAGGATTCACCTTCGCGTTCGGCGCGTACCGCATAAACCACTTCATACCCTTCCTGCCATTTCTCCACCATTTCAAGGATGAGTTCCGGCGGGTCCTGCAAATCGGCGTCAATAATGACAACCGCGTCACCACGGGCGTAGTCCCAACCTGCGGTGATGGCGATCTGGTGCCCAAAATTGCGCGCCAGAATGACCTGCCGTACCCGGCTATCTTGTTTCACCAGTGTTCGGATCATATCCGCAGACTGGTCCTGAGAACCGTCATCCACCAGGACCAATTCCCAGGCTTCACCTGTCGAGTCCATCACCTTGACCATCCGCTCGTACAGTACAAGCAGCGACCCTTCTTCGTTATAAATCGGTACGACAATTGAAAACACTGGTTTTTCAGGCATAGTTCCCACTCCCCTAGGGATTAAAAAACTTGTTCAGGGCTTGCAAATTCGGCGCTATGACCGGGGCTTCGCCTGCGGCCTGCATGGCNNGCCAAGCCCAGCGATCGCCTGCAGGATGGCTTCATCCTGCACAACCACGTATGCCCCGCCAGTATGGGTGGCGGCTCGAAGAGCCCGTAAACCATCGCTGGGCATATCCACGGAAATGCTATCCGCCAAGGTCGATGCAGAGACTGGCCGTATCTCCTCCGTTCCGGAGAAAAAGGCATTGGCAATCGCCGCGGAACCTGCGGATTGCACACCAAAGATGCGCGGCATATGCTCCAGCCAGCCTAACGCGTATAAGTCCCTGAATCCCTTGTGCACGCCGGAAATGATATTGCCATCCCCCACGGATACGAACACGTTCAACGGCTTCTCAAGCCGGTTCGAGAGGATTACCTGCTCCCAGATTTCAAGGGCTGCGGTTTTCTTGCCTTCCGCGGTAAACGGGTTGTAGCCCGTATTGCGGCAGTACCAGCCATACTCATTGGCCGCGGCTACAGCCAGGGCAACCGCATCATCATAGTTGCCATCCACCAAAATCACCTGCGAGCCATACACCAGCAGTTGGGCGACTTTGGCCGGCGGGGCTGTTTTGGGTGCGAAAATCACAGCTTTTTGACCGGCAGCCGCAGCCATGCCAGCCAGCGCCGCACCGGCATTGCCGGTGGAGGCGGTGACAATCACCTCAGCCCCGATCTCGGCAGCGCGTGCTACCAGCAGCGCACTGGCCCGGTCTTTGAATGAAGCACTCGGGTTGCTGCTCTCATCTTTCAGCCAGAGGTTTTGCATCCCGAGCTCTTCTGCCAGGCGCGTTGGCCGGTAAATCGGAGTCCAGCCTACAGACCGCAGTGGTGTCTGGTGATGGCCAGGATCTGCCACTGGCAGCAGCGGCAGGTAGCGCCACATCGAAAAATCCATCGAAGCCTGGATGTCGCCCGGCTTTACCTGCATGCTGATGTGATCCACATCCAGCACCACGTCCAGCACCCCGCCATCTTTCGGGCAGGTATAGGTGACTTCATCCAGAGTATATTCCGTTTGGCAGACGCTGCACTGATAACCTACAACTTTTTCCATACCATACCTCATTCGGTTTCCGGCCTCCCTGCTGGTCCAGGGTTCGATCTGTGACCCACCAGCAGGAAGACCGGGTTGATCATTCGTTCCAGCTATTTAACGATCCAGGTTCCAGTTTCACCCTTCAGGGCGCGCGGGATATTCTCCGGATCGGTAATCAGTGCTTGCTCGCCGCCTTTTTCCAGGAAATCGATGCATGCCTGGACCTTGGGCAGCATGCTGCCAGGAGCAAAGTGGCCTTCTGCGATGTACTGCTTGGCTTCTGCCACGGTCATTTTATCCAACCATTTCACATCCGGCTTATTGAAATTGATCGCCACTTTCTCCACTGCAGTAGAGATCAGGAGCAGATCGGCCTGGATGGTATTTGCCAGCAGTGCGGAAGCAAAGTCCTTGTCGATGACGGCCTCAATGCCGATCAAATCTCCTTCTGCATTCTCAACCACCGGGATTCCGCCGCCGCCAGTTGCGATCACGACAAAACCTGACTCAACCAGCGACTGGATGGCCTTCACTTCCACAATGCGCATCGGCTTAGGAGAAGGGACCACCTGTCGCCAGCCGCGCCCGGCATCTTCCACAAAGGTCTTCCCGCCTTGCATACGTTGCTTGGCTGTGGCTTCATCCAGGAAAGAGCCGATCGGTTTTGTCGGATTCTTGAAGGCTGGGTCGTTCTTGTCCACCTCAACCATCGTGACGACCGTCAGGGCTTTGTTGTCCATACCCTGCTTTTTAAAATGGTTCTCGAGGGCTTTCTGGAACATATAGCCAATCGCTCCCTGGGTATCTGCCCCGCAGTAATCCAGCGGAACGGGGTGCAGTTCGTGCAGGGAGAGTTCGGAGCGCCGCAAGATAAACCCGACTTGCGGTCCGTTGCCATGCGTGATGACCACGTTCCATCCGGCCTTGATCATCTGAGCAATGTGCTCCATGGTATCATGCGCAGCTTCAAACTGGTCTGGCACGGTTTGTCGATTCTTATCCTTCACCAAAGCGTTACCACCAACGGCAACAACAGCAATTTTTGAGTCTGCCATTTTTATATCGAGTCCTTTCTAGCGCATGGTCAGGGCCATGACAGCCTTTTGTGCATGCATACGGTTTTCGGCCTGATCGAAGACCACCGAATGCCGGCCGTCGATCACCGAGTTCGCCACCTCGATCTCACGATCAGCAGGAAGCGGGTGCATGTAGATCACATCGTCTTTGCCGAGGGCCATCTTGGCGTCATCCGCAATCCAATGCTTATACTTATCCTGGATGCGCTTGCCTTCTTCCGGATCCTGGGTGGTCAGAAGCGGNNCCGGTATTAAATTTGCGGGCTTGTTCCTGGGCCTGTTCCATGATCTCCGGCATTAACTTGAACTCCGGCGGATGGGCCAAGGTTACATCCAGGCCAAAGCGCGGCATCTGCAAGATCAGCGACTGTGGGACTGAGATCGGTTTGAGATAGGAGGAGGCATATGCCCAAGAAACCACCATTTTCTTGCGGCGCAGGTCGCGGCCTTTTTTCTCGATGATGGTCATGATGTCTGCCAGGCATTGGTGGGGGTGGTAGATCTCGCACTGCATATTGAGTACCGGGACACGCGAGGCCTCTGCCACCAGGTTGAGGTAACGGTTGCCGATGCCCCAGTCCACGTGACGGATAGCAATGCCATCAAAATAGCGGCCGAAGATCTCACCCATTTCCTTTTC
>DNGN01000324.1 GCA_003486225.1 Chloroflexota bacterium | reverse complement strand
GATTGCTTTCGCAGTGGACAATACCCCTGATCTGGCCGTTTTCTTCTGCAATACCAAACCTGGACCTGTCTAAAGAAAGGATAAAAGGGTGGTAATGCATATATTCCCAGCGCGGCTGCGGCCAGCATGCGAAATAATCCCCGGGTCTGTAGGCCTGGATCAGAAACTGGTTGATCCGTTCGAAATCTGTCTCATGGTGGTACGGCCGGATCTTTATCTGTCGATTTTGATTATTATCCACAGAATTATCATAGCATGATTAATATTGATGTAAATAATTCTGCAGTACGAAATTTGAATATTTGAAATTAGGTGGTAATCGGGTATGATAAAAAAACATATGGAACTGAATGTGAGGAGGAAGGGAAATGGAAAATCGTTCTAGGTATGATCTGGAATCGATCCAAATGCCTTATTTATCCGGCATAGGGCTGAAAATATTTGTGAAAGTACTCAGGATGCCCGTGATAGGAAATCTATTGATCGGTAATTTGCTCAAGACCGCGGGGATCAGTGCTTTCCGGGAAAAAACTTTCGATGATGAATTAACCGTCAAACCGTATCACTACGAACCAGGAAATGGTGCCGCAGCCCATTCCGAAATCCATTTTTCCGAACCCCAGCTTCCTGATGCTCCGGGGTTCCATTTTTGGAGTGCGAGTGATTATGTGGCGGCCTACCAGGCAGGTGATGTTACCCCTGAGGTTGTCGCCAAACGGGTGATCGCGGCCATGGAGGATAGCGATAAGCACGAGCCGCCGCTGCGAGCTATCATTGCAACTCGCCCTACGGATATTCTTCAGCAAGCCCAGGCCTCAACCGAACGCTACCGCAAGGGCGAACCGCTCAGTTTGCTGGATGGGGTTCCGGTAGCAGTAAAAGATGAACTGGATATGGTCCCGTTCCCTACTACGGTGGGCACCTCATTCTTAGGAAAAGATCCGGTCCAAGAGGATTCAACAATTGCCGCCCGATTACGCGGTGCCGGGGCTTTGCTGATCGGTAAGGCCAATATGCACGAGATCGGTATCAATGTGACAGGGCTGAATCCGCATCATGGGATCGCACGCAACCCGTATAATATCCAGCGATATACTGGAGGTAGTTCGAGCGGCCCGGCTTCGGCTGTTGCAGCCGGATTATGCCCGATCGCGATCGGTGCTGATGGTGGCGGTTCGATCCGCATCCCGGCATCATTTTGTGGGGTAGTCGGCATGAAATCTACCTTTGGGCGTATCAGCGAATTTGGCGCCGCACCACTCTGCTGGAGCCTGGCTCATAACGGCCCCTTAGCCGCCAATGTCCGTGACTTGGTTTTAGCCTGGAGCCTGATTGCCGGACCCGATGAAAAAGACCCGGATACGCTGATCCAGCCAGCCCCAGATTTGCAGGGTTGGACAAATCTCGATCTCAGCGATCTCCGCATGGGGGTGTTCTGGCCTTGGTTCCGGCATGCTACTCCGGAGGTGGTAGCTGGTTGTGAGCAGATGCTGCAGCACTTCGAAAGCAGAGGAGCTCAAACCGTTGCTATTGAAATCCCTGATCTGGAAGCAGGGCGTGTGGCGCATCTGATCACGATTGCTTCGGAAATGGCACAATCGATGAGTCCTTATCAGGCTGAATTCGACACCCACTTTGGTCTGGATGTGCAAACCAATTTAATCCTGGCCCGCAGTTTTTTGGCCCAGGACTATGTGCTCGCCCAGCGGGTGCGCACCCGCATGATCAAATATTTTATGCAAGTATTGGATGAGGTAGATGTCATCGTAACTCCAGCCACCGGCCTGATTGCCCCAGAGATCAAACCCAATACGCTGCCAGATGGAGATTCAGACCTCACCGTTTTGACAGAGATAATGCGTTTTGCCCAACCAGCCAACATGACCGGTTTGCCAGCAATTGCATTTCCGGTTGGCTACGATCAGGCTGGGTTGCCGATCAGCATGCAGGTGATGGGCAAGCCCTGGGATGAACGCACCTTGTTCCGCATGGCGCTGGCCGCTGAACAGGTTGTTGAAAGGCGAAAGCCTGCCTGGCATTACTCACTTCTGGAGGATTAACGGCAAATCCCCCTGAGTGCCAATTGAAAAATTTTTAAAGAGACCTGGGATAACCAGGTCTCTTGATTCAGATAATTCCTGGTGAACTAAAAAACCCAGAACCGGGCAGTGGCCATCAGGATAGAGGCCAGCAACAGGAAGATGGCGTTCAGCTTCCCACCGGTTTTTAGCTGGGTTTGAAGCTTTTGAATCGATTTGCGCTGCTCATCTGTAGGCGGGGAACCCTGGGCTTGGATCTTTTGGCCTAGCTGAATCATGGCCTTGGAGCGCTTGTTCTGAAGAAGTCCATAATGAAGGCCCAGAAGAGCGGCTACTGCACCCAAACCAAAGCCTAACCCCGGTCCAGATTTCATCCAGTCTGATTGAAAACCATTTGAATTGATCCAGTACAGGGAAAACCCGGCGAGAACTGAAACCAGGGCAGTGACCGTAATGAATTTGCCTAAATTGGTGTGCTGCAGCAGGTAGGAGAAAAACTTCTGCCCACTTTCCTGAGTCGCCTGGACCGCTGGACTGATATAGAAGGTTATCATCAGGGCAAAACCGACCCAAAAGATTCCTGATAGGATGTGTAAAAAGCGAAGTATGATTATCAGATACACCATATAAACCTCCGTTATACGACTATATTTGTCTTATTTAAAACCTTGATTCATGGATTTAGTTGCGAGAACTCTGCCTGGGATCTGAAGGGAAGCGAAAAAGTAAGTGCGGCGCCCATGGCACCGCACGAATTTAATTGGTACCTTGCTGGTCTTAAGGCAGGGGCTGCCAGCTGGGCATTTTATCCACGCCCGGGTGGTTGGTCAGGTTGGTTTGGAAGCGACCGCCGATATCCATGGTGTAGATCTCTTCATTGCCGTCCCTGGTGGAGGCAAAGACAATCCACAGGCTGTCTGGCGACCAGGCCGGGTCAAAGTTCAACCCGAGGGTGTCTAGGGAGCGGACTGTCGCCCCGTTTGAATTGGCATCCAGGAGGAAGATGCGGCGGTTATTGCCGGAGGTGCGTACATAAACAATCCAATCCCCATTCGGTGACCAGGCAGGCTCAATCCCTTTTCCAATCCGGTCAGGTTCGTCATAGCGGTTATCGTACAGCTGAGGTTCAAGGTCGTACAGATTTTGTGCCTCGGGGGGATGGTCGTTCTCATCCCACACGCGTACGTTCAAGGTGAAGAAAAAGGTGCTGGAGAACATCAGGGTTTGCCCATCAGGTGAAAAGGTGGGGTTGTATTCCTCAAATTCATTGCTGACCCTGCGCTGGTCGCTGCCATCCGGGTTCATAACCATCAACTGGCGCGTACCGCCATATCGCCGGCTGATAAAGACGATTTGCGATCCATCGGGAGACCAAGCCGGGTCTTCATCGTCAAATTTGGTTTGGGTGAGGTTGGTCTGGTTGCTGCCATCGGCATCCATCACCCAGATATCCAGGTTAAGGGCCGTATTGTAAAGACCAAGTCCGCCATCGGCGACATACAGGATTTTATTCCCATCCGGAGACCACATCGGCCAGCTTTTGTCGGTTTCATCAAAGGTCAGTTGGGAAACATTGCTTCCATCCGAGTCCATCAAAAAGATCTGCTCATATCCGCTGCCATCCCGGTCGCTGACGAAGGCAATCTGTCCACCAAAGCCGAGTGGGGTTGGCTGTGGGGGAAGGGTTGGGGTGATGCTGGGCTGCTGGCTCGGTTCTGGAGAGGGTGTTGCGGTTGGTGCCGCTGGCAAAGCTGCCTGTGTTTTGCTTGGCTGAGGTGTGCTGCTG
>DNGN01000199.1 GCA_003486225.1 Chloroflexota bacterium | reverse complement strand
ATTTGTACCACCAGGATTGTGACAGGGTTTGGCGTTCCCCAATTAACCGCGATCATGGATTCTAGAGAAGGTGTCCGCCTCTCTGGACGTGATATCCCGATCATTGCAGATGGCGGGATCAGGGCAAGTGGAGATATTGTAAAAGCCCTGGCTGCTGGGGCTGAGACGGTTATGTTAGGAAGCATGTTTGCCGGCACAGAGGAATCCCCAGGATCCTCGGTCATCCGGGATGGCCAGAAGATCAAAGTGGTGCGCGGGATGGCCTCCCTGGGAGCGGCCTTAGGCCGGCAGGCGGCCGAGAATTCAGGCGGAGAAAGTGCGGAAGACCAGGAGGATTGGGACAAGGTGGTGCCTGAAGGTGTGGAAGCGGTTGTGCCTTATCGCGGAGAGGTGAGTGATGTACTCCACCAATTGGTCGGTGGGCTGCGCTCTGGATTGAGCTACGGCGGTGCAAACAATATCCTTGAACTGCAGGAAAATGCCGAGTTCATCGAGATTTCCCCGGCTGGGATCATGGAGAGCGGCACCCATGATGTCAGGAAGATCTAATCCACCGGATGCGGTTCAGTCTGCCACAACCTGACCCAGAGAAGGGCGAAAACCAGCCTGCTGGCATTTGATTTGATTCGATTATTTGCCCGGTTTCCCAATTAAGGTAAGGGGATTATCAAAAAATCCAGGATGTAATATTCCACGGATCATCCCATGGATTACTGCCCACTTCCAGCCTGGCGGCTGGCTTGCTCTGCCCGTTCCAAAAGCTCTTGCAGCAATGCCATTCGCAAATCTGGCAGTTCCTTGGCGAGGTTGTTCATTTCTTCAGGGTCTTCTTCAATGGCATATAGTTCAATCAGCGGATCCTGATCCTTTTGCCGTTCCCAGCCGGTGTAATAAGTCAGCTTGTATCCGTCTTTGACGATCATCAGTGAGGCCGGATTGATCTGTCCATACTGCGGGCTGTCTTTGGCTTCCACGGCGTACACAGCCCGATTTGTTCCAGTCAATTGATCTGAAAAAGGTGGCAGCACCCCTCCTTCTGTCCATGCAGGTATCGGCTGGCCGGTGAGGTGAAGCAGGGTCGGAAGAAGGTCGACATTGCTCGTATTGGTATAGATGTCTTGGCGTTGTGTTTGTCCAGGCATGAAGATCAGCAAGGGAATCTGGATGACTGGTTGGTGCAGGGTTTCGTGATAATGCTTTTCGATGCCGCGTTCAAACATTTCTCCATGGTCTGAGGTCAGCACCAAAATTGTGTTCTCAAGCGTGCCATCGGCTTCCCATTGCTGGAAGAGCCGCCCAAACTCAGCATCTGCCAACAGGCAGTATTCATCGTACCAGCGGCGTGTGTGGGCAAGCTCNNGCCCGGGTCAGAAATGGGTCGTGCGGCGGCAGGTAGTGGAAGTATCCCAAAAATGGTTGAGGTAGGGTGGGTATTTGTTCCAGAGTCCAGTCCGTGGCATCCTCCGGAAGGAAGAAATTATCATCCCGGATATTGGGTAAGCCGCGCGGGTAGCGATCTGCATAGCGTGCGAGAATGCGTTCTTTATATGCACGGTAGAAATGTGAGAAGAACAAAGAATAGGTGCCTTTTCGTCCCTTTTTAACGATCGATTGCCACCAGCTGATGGTGGCGGTATCTTCATCGTTGCCAAAGAGCAGATCTGAGACAAAATCACGATCCAGATAAAGGTCCTGGCGGGGTTTGAGACGATCCAAGCTGTTCTGCATCTGCTGGAGCAAGGTGTAAGCCACTGCGTTATGCGTATAGCTAAGGCGGTAATATTGGTCAAAAAGCTGGAACATGTTTTGTTTTTCAAATTTTGGATCTATGCCGTTGTCTGGATTAAAGCCACGATGGGTCCAGGGATAAGTACCCGTCAGCAGGGAACTGGTACCGGGAAAAGTAAAATTTCCTCCGGCGTAGTGATTGTGGTAGACCGTGGCACGTTGGGCCAATCGGTCAATATTGGGCGTGGTTTCCCGGTCGTAACCATAAAGGGAGATGTTCCTGGCAGAGAATGCATCGTAAACCAGGATGATAATATTCATTTGGCCGGGAGATGCAGCTCGAATTGGGCGTAGCATAATTGAAGGGAGCGAGGCAGCCAGAGCGGTGGTTCCGGCAAGTTTGAGGAAATCTCGGCGGGGCATCAATTTATTTTCGCGCATTGGTTATGCCTTAATGTTCCTGAAAATGATGATTATTATTCCGACTACGTCAAAGAAAAGGTATAAAGTGGACAGCAAGGTCAGCCGTTCTAATACTGCATTGACCCATCCCTGAACTTTCTCGCTTCTCAATAGTAACAGCAAGGGAACCGCCACAGAAATAGCGACCAGTGCAGCAAATAGGAACTGTGCCGGCCAAGGTTTTGCGGATAAGAACGGGATTGAAGCAGCCAGGTTCCGGAGTTTGCCCCAAAAGACAATCAGGATGAGTTGTTCCAGGATTGCCCAACCAGCCAAGACGAAAGCCACCAGACTGAGCACGTCGAACCGCAAGACCTTGTTCCAGGTTTTGGGGATTAAGAACCCGAGCAGCGCAACAAAGCCAAACAGGAGCAAGGATTCAATCAGGGTGTAAAAGAGGGCATATCCGCCAAACCCCAAGGCATCCCAACTGGTGGTGCGCTCTGCGACCCAGTTCACATCTCGAAAAACCATCAGGATCGTCCACAAATGCAGGGGGAAGGCACACACCAGAAATAGCCTGAACCAGTCACCCCGATTAAATTTTTCTTTAGAAATTTGCATAGGATTTATTTACTTGATTATAAAATTTTAGGCATTTGCCTTGAACGCTGAGAAGACAGGATCAACCCCCGCTATTATACTTGCTTTAGGCCGGGATAAACGTAAATTTTAATTATTGTTTATCCTTGATATTATTAGGCACGGGCTATTTGTTTATGTTTTTCAGTCATCCAAAAGAGTACTCATTCAAAACTTGTTTTGTAAAACTTCACCCGGGTTAGGGTATATTAGAAATATATAAATCATTGACAATTTTCTACTCTTGTTGTTTTATACTTGCATTAACGTTACCTATTTGATATTTGAGGATTGAGAATGATCCCATTACGAGATACGATCCGCTCGCGGCATTTTCCACTGATGACCTGGATGATCCTAGGTGCGAATACGCTGGTATTCCTGTTTATGCTGCTGCTGAACGATGGGCAACTTGAATCTTTTGTTAACACCCTTGCCTTGATCCCAGCTCGGTGGCAGTCCAACCCAATCTGGTTTGGTGTTACGATTTTTAGCAGTATGTTCATGCACGGCGGGTGGATGCATTTTCTGAGCAATATGTGGATCCTGTTCATCTTTGGGGACAATGTTGAGGATCAAATGGGCCCGTTTGGTTTTCTGATTTTTTATCTGCTTAGTGGCGTTGCGGCGGGTATCTTACAATTTTTGGCGTTCCCAAACAGCCTGATTCCTACGATTGGGGCCAGCGGTGCGATTGCAGGTGTGATGGGTGCGTATGTGGTGCTCTACCCGCGGGCGCGTGTGGTCACTCTGGTGTTCTTTTTCTTTATCACCACCATCAACATCCCGGCAATTTTGTACCTGGGTATCTGGTTTTTCACCCAGTTTTTCTCCGGTGTGGCATCTTTAGGGCAGGTTGCAGTTGGTGGAGTGGCCTGGTGGGCGCATATTGGCGGGTTTGTTTTTGGGCTTTTGTTGGTGCGCAGGTTCTTGTTCCGGCCGCTCCCTTTGCCCCAGGTGATCGATTACAACACTTTCCGGGACCCCAGGAATGGCGGTTACCGATAAGGAAACAAAACAGGGCAGCGTTGTAAATCGCTGCCCTGTAGTTTATATACCGCTTAGTTTTATTGGTAGAGGGCTTTTTCGATATCGCGCAGATCTTTGATCAGCAGGTCGCAGTCTGCGATCGCATTCTCGAGGTTGCCGTCAATATTGGTTCGGATGAGGTTAAGGCGCTGCGGCAGGCTCTCGGCAAGTTTGGCATCAAAATCCTGGATGACATCGATAATTACATCGAGGGTTTCATCCGTATCTGAGAAAGCGGATTTTGCTGCCGCTGTATTTTCTTCAACCAGGGCTAACCTGGCAGCATAGGTATCGGCCAAGATGGACAGCAAATGGCGGTACTCGTCTGCGGTTTCCAGGGCATCTCGCTGGGCTGAAACAGAGGCCAATTGCGCTTCCAGTTGAGCTACTTCGTCTTGTGTTTCAGCCAAAGTTGTTTGAGCCTGGTTGAGTTCGTCAACCTTCGGCTGGTAGAGCGAAAAGTAAAATGTGATAAACCCACCCAGGAAGGCGACTACAACGACTGCCAGCCAGGTGAGGGCTTTGCGCATGAAGATCTGAAAGCGGCTAGGTTGGGGTGTCTCTTCAGCCCCGGCGGATTCAATATTCCCGGCGGAAACTGGTTCAGCGCTGGGGATT
>DNGN01000072.1:866-16724 GCA_003486225.1 Chloroflexota bacterium | reverse complement strand
CAGGAAGAAATCATATATGATGAAAACGACCTGATGATGGCAAAACTGCTTGCCAGTACCGCGGCAATCGCCTTTGAGAATGCAAACCTGTTTCAGCAGATCGAGCAGAGTTATACCCAACAAAAAGCCTTGCACGATTCAGCCATCATTATCACCTCATCTCTAAACCTGGATACCATCCTGACAAAAATTTCCGAACAGGTCTGCAGTCTGCTGAATGCCACCAGTGTCTATATTTCCAACTACGACCCAGGGACACAAACTTACTGCATCCTGGCTGAAGCTTTCAGTCAATTTGCCTCAGAAGCAGAGCGGCGATCAGACCTGGGCATCACCTACAACTATCACCCAGAAAGTGGAAACGGCAGCAAACCATTCATTCCCCATAAACTGCGTTATTACGATATCGAGGATCCAGACCTTGATGCGCATCGCCTCCAACATTTGCGTAATTTTGGGGGGCACTCTGTACTGGAGATACCCCTGCAGGCCAGTGGCAAAATAAATGCAATCATCATGATTTGGGATTCCAGATGCAAACGTGTCTTTACCCCTCAGGAAATTGCCCTGTGCGAAACCATCGCCCTACAGGCATCTATCGCACTCGAGAACGCAACCCTCTACTACCAGACCCAGGAAGAACTCAAGCAGCGAAAGCTGTTGGAAGATGAATTCAGGCACAAAGCCTTACACGACACCCTGACTCATTTACCCAACCGGGTCTTGTTCTCCGACCGGCTGGAGCAGGCAATCAAGAAAAAGAAGCGTAAAAAACAGGCTGAATTTGCGGTTTTTTATTTGGATCTGGATAATTTCAAACAGGTTAACGATACATTCGGTCACACGGAAGGTGATCGGGTCCTTGAAATCGTTGCCAAACGCCTGAGCAGCATTATCCGAACCGAGGATACTGTCTCCCGTTTTGGTGGTGATGAATTTCTGATGCTGGTAGAAGGGATAGGGGACATAACCGTTGCTGAACTTTTCGTTGGGAAAATTCAAACCCATATCAGCCGACCAATCTCGATTTGTAACCACCAAATCCAGATCTCCTGCAGCGTCGGTTATACGGTGAGTTCACAAGGGCTAAAAACCTGTCAGGAATACATTGATACCGCCGACCAGTATATGTATTCGGTCAAAAACCTCAACAAGAAAATCCTGAAAAGCCCCGTTGATTTTTTTATGCTCGTTGATCCAGGACTTGAGAGAGCAGATCCTCCAGGTCTCGAGCAATAAAATCGGGCTGGTATTTTGCGCCATCAAGCGCCTGCCGTTTTGTTTCCCCGCTCAGCACCAGCACAGTCGTCAGGCCGGATTGCCCCAGCGCAATATCGGTATACAGGCGGTCCCCCACCATCACTATTTCCGCGGCAGATAAACCGGTCTTTGCAAGGATCACCTCCACCATGGGTTGGTGGGGTTTACCCACAATCACATCAGGCTCTCGCCCGGTGGATGCCAATACCAACGCCATGATAGACCCAATGTCCGGCATAACTCCATCCAGGGTAGGGCAATTAATATCAGGGTGTGTGGCAATATATGGCAGCCCCTCGCGCACAAAGCTGCATAAATTCCAGATTTTCTCGTAAGTGAGCGTGGTATCAAATCCTAGCACCACCACATCCGGCTCGGTTTCCACAAGGTTAATCCCAAATTCGGTGAACTCTCCCTCCAGTGAAGGGGTGCCGACCAGATAGACCCTTGCACCGGGCTGCTGTTTCTGCAGGTAAGCTGCCGTGGCTTCCCCGGAGGAAAAGATCTTCTCCAGCGGAACATGCAAACCAAAGTCCGCCAGCTTTTTTACGTAGTCCAAGCGGGAACGGGATGAATTATTGGTCAGGAAATAATACCTAATCCCCGAATGCTCTAAATAGGCGATGATCTCTTTAGCCCCAGGAAGCAAATGATCACCTAAATAGACTGTCCCATCCATATCGAACAAGAAACATTTCGCATCTGCCAGCTTATTTTGCATTTTGGGCTCCAGGCTTATTATTTACCCATTCTCTCGGGAGGTTCGTTCAAGGCCCATTATAAGGCAAATCAAAATACTAGCCATTTTTTGAATAAGAATGAAACTCAGCCAACACCCAGGCACAAAAAGGGTAGAATTAGCATATGACAGAGCAAATAGAGCTAACCGTAAACGGCAAAACCTTTCGGCTGAAAACAGCCCCAACGACCCCCCTGCTGTATGTACTCAGAAATGAATTGGGATTGATAGGGGTAAAGACAGCCTGTGGACTGGAACAGTGCGGAGCTTGCAATGTTTTAATTGACGGTCAGGCCGTACCTTCCTGCAAGCTGCAGGTTGGGACACTGCGCGGGGCCGAGATCGTGACCATCGAAGGACTGGGCACGCCAGACAGCCTGCACCCGCTGCAAGCAGCCTTCATCGACCAGCAAGCCACCCAATGCGGCTACTGTACAGCCGGGCTGATTATTTCTGCCCAGGGCTTGCTCAACAACACCCGCTACCCAACCGAAGAGCAGATCAATCAGGCATTGGATGGCAACCTGTGCCGCTGCGGCACCCACGAACGCGTGCGCCGTGCGATCAAACTGCGTATTGCCCGCCCAGACCAATACCCTCTCTTTGAAACGCAGACCCTGGCCCCACTGCCGCCGCAGGAAAGCCAGCTGCCAAACATCCTCCTGGAAAACCCCGACCTGGATTCCTGGATCAGGATCGATGCCCAAGAGACCATCACCATATTCAGCGGTAAGGTTGAATACGGACAAGGCATCAAGACTGCCCTGGCGCAGATTGCCGCCGACGAGATGGATGTCTCGCTCCAGCGCATCCGCATGGTGATGGGCGACACGCAGGAAACCCCCAACGAAGGTATGACAGTAGGCAGTACGTCGCTACAAACCTCGGGCAACGCCCTTCGCCAGGCCGCAGCCGAAGCCCGTCGGGTGATGCTGCAGCTGGCGCTCGAAGAACTGGAAGCCTGGCCGGAAAATCTGGCCATCGAGGATGGGCAGATTATCGACCAAGCCAGTGGAAAATCCACCAGCTATTGGAAGCTGCAGGGTGGCAAGCCTTTCAACACCCCCATTAAAGGTCTCGCTCAACCAAAAGCTGCCCAAAGTTACCGGTTGGTAGGCACAAATGCCACCCGGGTTGACCTGCACACCAAGGTCACCGGTACCCACGTGTATGTGCAGGATTTACAGCTGGAGAAGATGGTGCACGCCCGGGTGGTGCGGCCTCCTTCATATCTCTCGCGGCTGGTTTCAGCAGATCTTGGCGCGGTGGAAGAAATCCCTGGGGTGCTAAAAGTCGTGCGCAACGGCAGCTTTTTGGCAGTCATCGCCGAAAAAGAAGAGCAAGCGGTTCAGGCCGCAGAAAAGCTGGCCGAACTCGCCATCTGGCAGAGCCAGCCTATCCCCTCTCAACAAGAGCAGCTGTATCAGGAAATTGAAACTCAGATCGACGAGTCGCAACCGGTGGTTGAGGGTACTGCGGCCAATCCTCCCGTCCCGCCAGTCTTCACCCCCGACGGAGCCAAGCAAACCATCTCCGCCAGCTATACCAAACCCTACCACATGCATGCCACCATCGGTCCATCCTCCGCGGTTGCGCTTTGGCAGGATTCCAAACTGACCCTTTGGGCGCATACCCAGGGCGTCTTCCCACCGCGTGAGAACATTGCCCTGGTGCTCAAACTGGCCCCTGAACAGGTGCATGTCATCCACACCGAAGGCTCCGGCTGCTACGGCCATAACGGCGCAGACGATGCCGCGCTGGATGCCGCCTTGCTGGCTCAGGCCTATCCCGGATTCCCGGTCAGCCTGAAATGGACGCGCGCCAACGAAAACCAGTGGGAGCCGTACAACCCGGCCGCCCTGATCAAAATGCAGGCCAGCATCGATGCGCAAGGCAATGTGATCGCCTGGAACCATGATCTCTACAGCCCGCCGCATTTTGGCCGCGCCAGGCCAGACAAAGTATCCTCCGGGCTGCTGGCAGCCTGGCATCTGGCAGAACCCATGCCAAAACCCGCCCCCATGGACGGTATCTGGAACAACAGCGGCGCCCACAGAAACGCCGACCCAATTTACCATTTCCCTCATAAGCGAATCGCCAAGCACCTCCAGCTGAAGCCGGCCCTGCGAGTCTCTTCCTTCCGCGGGCTGGGGGCCTATGCCAACGTCTTCGCCATCGAATCCTTCCTGGATGAAGTGGCACATGCCGCCGGTGCAGACCCGGTTGAATTCCGCCTGAGACACCTGGCAGACCCGCGCGCAGCGGCCGTCATCCAGGCGGCAGCAGACAAAGCCGGTTGGGGTACACCTATGGCACCAGGTCACGGGCGCGGCATCGCTTTTGCGCGCTATAAGAACAACGCTGCCTACTGCGCGGTGGTCGTAGAACTGGGAGTCGAACCCGACAGCGGCCAGATCACCCTGGAGCGGGCCGTCATCGTAGGCGAAGCCGGCCAGGTCGTCAACCCCGATGGGCTCAGCAATCAGTTGGAAGGTGGGTTCATCCAGGCAGCCAGCATGGCGCTCAAGGAACAGGTGGTTTACAGCCCGCAGGGCATCCTGAGCGTGGATTGGGAAAGCTACCCCATCCTGACCTTTTCTGAGGTCCCGAAGCTGGAAACCCTGATCCTCAACCGGCCAGACGCACCATTCCTCGGCAGCGGCGAAGCCAGCCTGGGTCCCACCCCGGCCGCGATCGCCAACGCCGTTTTTAACGCCACAGGTGTCAGGCTGCGCGATATCCCCTTTCGTCCCGAAAAAGTTAAGCGCCTACTTAAATAGAAAACAAGAGAACTTACACAAGGCAGGTAAAGGTTAATCTGGCTTTTGAATGTGCAGAGCGGCCCATTGTGCCATCCCCATAATACCCGCTTCACTACCCAGGGTACCCGTTACGATATTAATTTCCCCGATTGGGACCACAAAGACCCGTTCCTGGATCGTGCGCCGGATGGGGTCCAGCAGCAGTTCCCCGGCCGCAGCCACACCCCCGCTCAGCACCACCAGGCGCGGGGCAATCGTGACCAGCGTGTTGGCAATCCCCGTACCCAGATAATGACCGGCATTTTCCCAGATCTCTTTGGCGATCTCATCTTCCCTGTGGGCTGCTTCCGCGATCAGCTCGGGGGTGATCTTGTTGAGGTCGTACCCAGCCAGCTCACCGATGATGGTGGTCAGGCCTTGCTGCACAGCCTTGACCCCCATGGCGGCTATCGCTGGCGCAGAGGCAAAAGCCTCCAGGCAGCCGTAATTGCCGCAGCCACAGCGCGGGCCGTTGATATCTATCGTCTGGTGACCAAGCTCTCCGGCCGTCCCGCCGATTCCCAGCACCAGCTGGCCGTTGACCACGGCTCCGCCGCCAATGCCCGTACCGATGGCGTAGCAGGCAATGCTGTCCACCTCGCGCCCGGCCCCAAAAGTGAATTCCCCCAGGGTGATCGCTCGCACATCGTTGAGCATGGAGACCGGCAGGTCGAGGTAGCCGCGCAGGGTATCGGCCAGCGGCACATTGCGCCACTGCCCGTGCAGGTTGGGCAGGAAGATGGTCTCTCCTTTTTCAAGATCGAGCACCCCGGGGGCGCTGATCCCCACGCCCTGGATCTGGTGCATCTGGAGGCCGCTCTCATCCACCACCTGGCGGATCAAACCAGCCATGCGCTCCATGACTGCCGCGTGTCCCTCGCGGGCATACGTCGGCCAGCTTTTCGAGGTTAACACTTTCTCCTGAGAAATGTCCACGACGCCGGCCTTGATATTGGTACCGCCCAGGTCACATCCAATAAATAAGGTCATGATAACTCTCCGATCTTCCAGACTTTGCTTCGATCACATTATACCGCTTGCACGATAATTTGGTTCTGCGGCTGGCTCCCTATGATGCTCCTCGCTGATGCATTAAGTCACTGAAGCGAACCATGCATTGAAACCTGGCCTCGACCAACAAAGCAGCCCGTCACAGGACAGGCTGCCTTGTTGGTAACTCATTATATGGTTGGTAAAGCCCGGCACATCCGGCGTCAGCAATCCAGGGTTGGGTGCCTATCCAATCAACCTATCCCATGGCCTCACTCACCAACTCGATCAGGTCCTTTACCACAATATGGTCCTCAAGGCCGGTGGTTTTGACGGCATCCCGGTACATGGTGATATCTTTCGGGCAGGCTGTCACCAGCACCTGCACCCCATCCAGATCAACGGCTTCGCGAATGCGTGCTTCACTGGGCCGTTCGGTCAGATTGCCCTCTTCCATCCAGATGCGCCCGCCCCCGGCACCACAGCACAAAGCCCGCTCCGCATGGCGCGGCATTTCGACCAGCTCGCATCCCGTCGCACGGATGACATTCCTGGGCGGGTCATAAATGCCATTGTAACGGCCCAGGTAGCAGGGGTCATGATAGGTGACCCGATACCCAAGCTTTTTGGGCAGTTCCAGCCGCTGCTTGTCAATCAGGATATCCAGCAGTTCAGCATAGTGCAGCACCTGCACTTCCACATTCAACAAATCTGGATATTCATTCTTCAGCGTGTTATAAGAATGTGGGTCGGTCGTCACCAGGGCACCATACTTCACCCGCTCCATCACATTGAGGTTATGCTCCACCAGCATCTCAAACAGGCCTTCCTCTCCCACACGCCGCACATCATTGCCGGAGTTCTGTTCTGCATCATACAGGATCCCGAAATCCAGCCTGGCCCGGTTGAAAACCTCGGCCGTCTTCTGGATGATCTGAGTCAGAGCAGGGCTGTAGGAAGCATAATCCCCGACAAACCAGAGATAATCGACAATCTCCCGGCGGCCATCCTTGATCTTCGGTTCAATGGATGCAGTCCACCTGGCCCGCATACGCGGCGACTGACCGAACGAGTTGCCATACCGGCCAAGGTTGGAGAGGGCATCCTGCAGCTCACTGCCCACTAGGCCTTCCAGGACCAGATGACGGCGCATATCGACGATTGTCGAAACCAGGTCGTTGAAAACCGGGCAGAGCTGGGCACAGGCATAGCAGGTTGCACACGCCCATACCTCATCCGGCGAAATGACCTGCTCATATAAGGATTTGCCGTTTTCAGGCTCCCAGACATGGTCCCGCAATTTCAACATCAACTCCATGGGCGAAAGGGTCATGCCGCTGGCATGGCTGGGGCAATGCTCTGCGCAGCGCCCACAGCGGAGGCAGGTGTCAAATTCCAGGATCTGCTTCCAGGTAAAATCAGTCCATTGACGCACCCCGGCGGCCCCGCTATGCTGGACAATCGGGGCCAGCGCCCCTGGTGCTTTGAGCGCCTGGAAGAAAATATTGACGGGTGCTGAAAAGATGTGGAAGAACTTGGTGAACGGAACACTGGCAATGAACACAAAGGCCACCAACGCATGCCCAATCCAGATAATCACATGGAAGGCCTGCTGGTCAGCCAGCTGAAGATTTACAAAGAGGGATGCCAATCCCCTGCCAACTGGAGACCACCTTGCCCAGCTTGGCTGGGTGACGGCGATGCGCAAGCCTTCCACCAGAAAGCCGCTGACGGCGATCAGGCCCAATATGATCAGGGCATAGGCATCATCAAGGCCGCGTTTGCGGCTGCTGCTTTTTAATCGGGCCGGCCGGATCACATAACGGCGGTAGGCTGCCATCCCCAAACCAATCACCAGCAAAAGCCCCAGGATGTCCAGCACCAATTCATAAACAACATACACGCCCCCCGCAAGGAATTGAAAATCGAAGAATAGACGGGTCACCTCCCAATCGATAGTTGCCAGGGCAGTACCGAGCAGCAGGGCGGCCATGCCCCAGAAGATCAGCAGGTGCATCACCCCGGCATAGACATCTTCCAGCGTGCGAATCTGGGCAAAAGCCTGCTGCACTACAGCCCACAGCCGAACCCCAATTCGGTCTGTGCGCTTTTCTGGCCTTCCCATGCGCCAGCGCCTGACATGCTGCACGCTGCCCAGCGCCAAGATCACCAAAACCAGCAAGCCCAACACATACTGGGCGATCTCTGCCCAATGAGGAATGTTCCAAAACGTTTCTCGAACTGGCATAGCCCTCTGTCTCCAATCCTCAAACCGATTTAACCGCCTGCAGCTCTTCATTCAAAGCCGAGATCAGATCGATCATGTCCACCTCAGCCCCATACTGAGCGATATTGAAGATCGGGGCGGCCGGGTCGGTGTTGACGGCAATGATCAGATCACTTTCAGTGATCGATTGAACATGTTCTGGAGCCCCGGAGATACCCAGCGCCAGATAAACCCGCGGGGCCACATTTTTTCCGGATTTGCCGACCAGTCGTGAGCTGGGCAGCCATCCCTGATCAATAACCGGGCGAGAGGCGCAAACAACCCCTCCCAGGCTGGCCGCCAGGTCCTCAACCAGTCCAAGGTCACCCTGGTTTTGCAAACCTCTCCCCACAGCAACCAGGACTTCAGCCTTGCTGATATCCACATCTTCGGGGTCCTCCTCCAGGTAATTGACCATCTGGATGCGCAAATCCTGGATCATGGCAGGCTCGACCACCTCGATTGGGGACGCCTGATGGCTCTTCCCCTGGTCCACATGATAGCTGCCGGGAACGAAACTGACCATCGTACTGGGTTCTGGCAGCTCACCTTCGGCCATGATCTTTCCGCCGCAGATCTGGCTGATAAACCTGATCGTTTCGCCCTCAATTTTTAACTGCTTGCATTGGCTGATCAGAGGGACATTGAACCTGCATCCCAGCACGCTCACAATGTCCATACCCACGGAAGTATGCCCGGCNNAAATCCCGCAGATCCGGGTGATCAAAATAAACGACCTTGTCGGCAGCCAAATCCTGCGCCAGGTCTTGGACACGGTGCCCCAATAATAGGGCGATGACCGCATCGCCGGTTTGGTCTGCGATGGCCTTGCTGGCTGCCAGCATCAGATAAGAGATATCTTCCACAATCCCTTTTTGATGTTCGATCAATACATAAATACTTGAAAGCATCTCAACCTCCTCTCAGATCAGGCTGTTGTCTTTGAAAATCTCGATCATCCGGGCCGATATTTCTTCCAGGCTGCCGGTGAACATTTGCGCCTTTTCNNTCTGCCGCCTGAACATCTTCGATGGCTGCCGTATTTCTGGCCTGGCGAACCCGGCTGAAAGCAATATAGCGAGGTGGCGAGGTGGCTGCCTGGATCCCTACCACAGCTGGCAGTTGAACCCGAAAATTGGCCACAAGACCACCGGGGAATTCCTTGCGCATGAGCATGCTGCCGTTCTCTTTGTTCATCCCGGCAATATACCCCACGTAAGGATAACCCAGGCTTTCAGCCAGGATCGGACCAAACTGGCCGTCCAGGTCATCATGTGCCTGGACCCCGGTCAACACCAAATCGGGTTTAAGGTCCGCCAGGATCGGCTGGCATGCATGGGCCAGGTCATGGTTATTAAAACCCTCCCCCAATCCAGCGATCCGGATCAGCCTGTCAGCGCCAGCTGCCGCCGCGCTGAAAAGCACGTCTTCCACACCCTCCACATCTGGAGCTATGACAATCACTTCAGCCGAAAGCGTTTCTTTTAATAAGATGGCTTGTTCAACGGCATGCAGGTCCAGCTCATTGATCACGAGACGCATCCATGTCCTGTCAAAGTCTTTTCCCTCAGCATCGATGTTAAGTTCTTCCACCAGGTCCGGGATTAACTTTACTGGTACAACAATTCTCATTTCCATCCTCCTACTTAAAGACCCATTGAGAAAGCCAGCAGCTCCGCGATATCCATAATGACTAAATTAGCCGCTCCGGGAACAATCTTGAGAGCATCCTGGAAACGTGGTTTTTCATACGGGCAGGCCACAGCCAGGATGCGTTGCTTGGGTATAGGTTTAGCCGACTTCCCATTGCCATTCTTCTTCGAAACCTTATTGGAGGAACCAAAGACGGTCACAATGTCCTGGATTGGTTTGGCAGGCACGATCTCCTGGATGCGCCATTCCGAGGAGCGGGTTTCGGCGATATCCCATGAATACCCATCCAGCCACATGCCGCCGCCGCCACCACCGCAACAGAGGCTGTTGGATCGGTTATGAGACATCTCCACCAACTGTACCCCGGGGATGGCTTTGATCAGCAGCCGCGGGCGTTCGTAAATCTGGTTGACTCGCCCGAGATAACACGGGTCATGAAATGACACCAGTGCATTGATCTCCTTTTTGAGCATCAGGGTGATGTCGGCCAGATAGCCCGCAAGGAATTGGGTATAGTGCCTGACCGGGAAAGAAATGCCCAGTTTCGGATATTCATTTTTGAAGGCATTGTAGGCATGCGGGTCGGTCGTCACGATCTCTTTGAACTGGTATCTATTGAAAACCTGGCCGTTTTTTTCTGCCAGCATTTCAAATAATCCCCGCTCACCAGCCAAGCGCTGTGAATCCCCATCGCTGCTCTCCATCGAACCTAAGATCCCATAATCCACGCCAAGCGCATGCAGAATTTTGCTAAAAGCGATCGTGGACTCGATAGCAGAAGGGTGGTAAGAGGCATAATCACCCACATACCAGAGCACATCGACTTTATTATGTTCCCGCCCAAGGATCGGCACAGCCGGCGAGAGGGATTTGGTCCATTCGCTGCGCTTACGCGGCGAGTCTCCCATCGGGTTACCGTAGCGCTGGCTATTCTCCAGGGCCTCTTGCAGTTCCAGCGGGACATGCCCGNNGGGCAAACCGTGGAACAGGCAAAACAAGAGACACACATCCAGATGCTCTCTGATTTTAAAACCGCATCGAACTCGTTCATTCGAAGGGCATGGATGATCTTGCGCGGGGTGTATTCCATCCACATGCCATACGGGCAAACCCCGCCACAAGATCCGCATTGAATGCAGGCTTTCAACCTGGCACCATTCGGGAACTCATAAATACTGTTCATGAATGCTTGATTGGCAGGTAAAGATACCTGAATTTCTTCAACATTCATCGCGTTACTCCTTGAATTGTGGGGGCCAACAATCCAAACTAGNNTGGACAATTTTATTCTCCAGTCGGTCACTGATCTGTTCAGCGATATTTTTCATGAAAGGGTAGCCATATTCAGGGTTATCATCAAACAGCTGCTTGAGAGCTTTGCCATCGATGATCAACAATTCAGCATCAGTTTCAGTTAAAGCGCTTAATTTATAGTGATGGGGTGGCACCAAGGATGACCAGCCCAAGATCTCACCCTTGGATAGGGTGCTGGTGGCTTTTAAGTTCTGGGAGCTTCCCTGAAAGAAAGCAAAAAGGGTTAAGGCTATCTTGCCTTCCAAAATCAGGTAAAACCTGTGGGCGTCCTGATTTTCATGAAAAAGCCACTCACCCGCAGGCACACTGACCTCGCTGCTGATCATGGCAATCTCATCGAGCATGTAGGGACTCTGCCCTGAGAATAAGGGGAACCGGCGGAGAATTTCCGGTGATATCATGACTTCCTCCTTTTTTTCCTCTTGAAGAGAAAACAAAACCAGACACAGTAATTGCAGTGTCTGGTGCGATACACATCTGGAAGAAAACTCTACCTAAGACGCTTAAATGTGATACAATGTAATCAAATATTCAATTAATCTATTTAGTATTTGAATTATACACCGTTTTTACCCACAGCGCAATGCTTAATTGTGAAATTTAACTCAAAACAACCAAATATCCACTGTCATTCAGCATCAATTGCAGGATCGAATGATGAAAAACCTAGCCATAGAACGGGCAGAAATTTACCAGGTATTTAGCAACGATAAGCGAGTTCTCATCTTTTGGTACCTTGCCAAGAATCATGAAATGTCGGTGAATGAACTCGCCGAAGCCATTGATTCGACCATCCAAAATACCTCCCAGCATCTCCGGCTGATGAAAGCCAAAGACATCTTAGAATCGACTCGCAGCGGCCAGACCATCCTGTACAGGATCGCCAATACAAAAGCCGGGCGCTACAGCCTTTATATCCATCGCCAAAATTTTGAGGAAATCGAAAGAACCCATCTGGTAGAGGAAACCTTTGACTTTGACATCACCCTGCCAGATAATTATTTTGACCGCTAGACTGCCTTAGATAAAGCCTTCCATTTCCAATATCCCCCTGAACGCCTGGTCTGCATCAGCCACAGCTTTTCTCCTCCACCTGCCGGAAGAGGGCGAGAATGATTCCAGAAATTCCCTGCGCACTTTATTTTTGATCCTGTTGGTACGCGCACCATACCAATACACTTGGTTTTCCTGCACCATCGCCCGCAGCGAGCGGAACCTGCCCCAGTGATGCAGGCCAAAGGTACCAAACTCAAACGAGGTCGCATACAGTTTGACATCCGGAAATTCCTTATCGCGCAGCAGATACATATAATCAATCATATCCCCGAGGACCTCATAGAATTCGTCCGGGTTCATGGCCGCAACGCGCGGGTAATTTGTGTCTCTTACAAAATCTGCCGAGCTTTTCGGTTCCAGGACCGAATTGACCAGGGTCATATGGTAGCGCGGCCCATACCCGGTGTGCATATCCAGATGCAGCAATCTGCGGCAGGATTCAAATGCCTGGCGGTAGATGGTTTTCACCACCTCCACTTCTTCCTGAACCTGCATCCCCCCATAATGGATGCCCATGGGGTGCGCATACTGGCCTAAAATTTTCGCATCCCAAAAGGGTTCTTTGCCCATCCGCACCAGATAAGCCAGGTACCTGAGCCCAAACATGAGTTTTTCCCAACCCAAAAACTTGAGGCTGCCTTTGGGTGCAATAAACGCATGGATCTCGGCATAACCCGGGTTAAAGGACGGGTCTAATTGGCTGGGGTTCCAAACAAAATTGCGGTTCAGGTCCACATTTTCCGGGTTGGTGCGCCGCCAATATTTCATCCCCCACGGATCGATCGTATGCACCAGGGTGATCCCAGTGGTCTCCGGATTTAATACCGGCAGATAGTGCTGAAAAAAATGCTCCAGCATCGCGGAGCCAACGTAGCCTTCAATCCCATGCTCCCCGGTGGTAAAGAGCAGCATTTTTTCAGCAGTTCGGGTCGCGGGCGACCGTATCCAATCGATCGTGATTTCCTTGGTCTCGCTCAGGGGGTGGGTGTGCAGTTCTGCCTCTGGCCAGATTTTTTTTAGTGCCGGGAGCATATTTCTAAAACGCTCCCGGGAGGCTTCGTAGGTTATGGGGAAGAGCGTATGAATTTCAGGCGCCTCTGCGGGTTTGCCAAACCGGGTGGCTGGAATCTGTTCGGATTCACTCATCACTCATTTTCTCCACTTATACAATAGCCTCAAGACAGGTGCGGATGGCCTTTTCCAGCATCTCCGCCAGCTGCACAGTTTCGCCCTGCGTGATGCAGAAAGGTGGGCCAACCATCACATGGTCTCCCTGATTTCCGTCCACGGTCCCACTGCCTGGATACACGACCAGGCCAAGGCGAAGTGCCTCATCTGCAATCCTCTGACCCAGATGCAGATCTGGGTCGAAAGGCTGCTTGCTTTCTTTATGACGCACAAACTCAATGCCCCACATCAATCCAATGCCGCGCAGATCGCCGATATACGGCAGTTCTGCCAGGCGGTCTTGCAACTGCTGCCGAAGGAACTGACCCTTCTCTTCTACCCCATCCACCAGCTGATGCTGCCGCAGGTACTCCAGGGTCGCCAATCCCGCCGCGGCCCCGACCGCATGGTGGGAGAAAGTGCCCCCATGCGAGAAATCCCCCCTGCCCCTGGCAATTAGGTCCAGCCATTCGCCGCGCGTGGCCACAATACTGAGCGGGAAATAGCCGCTGGCGGCACCCTTGCCAATCGTGAGGATATCGGGCGTAACCTGCCAATGCTCGGCAGCAAACCACTTGCCGGTGCGCCCCATACCGGTCATGACCTCATCCATAATCAGCAGAACCCCATANNGGGCCTTGCCTGAGGATCTCTTCCTCAAGAGCCGCGGCACATTTCAGGTCGCACGTTGGATATTCCAATTTAAACGGGCAGCGGTAGCAAAATGGTGGGGGGATATGAGGTACATCCTGGAACATTGGCTGGTAGAGCTGGCGCATTTTCGGCTTTCCGCTGACCGCCAGGGCGCCCAAAGACAACCCGTGATAGGACATCCAGCGCGAGATGGTCAGGTAGCGGCCTTCTTCACCGCGCTCCACCTGGATCTGGCGGGCCAGCTTGATGGCGGCTTCAATCGCCTCTGAACCGCTGGTGAGAAAATAAAATTTGGCCGCCTCCAAAGGAACAATCTTGGCCAGTTCCGCCGCGTAGCGTTCAATCACCTCTGCCGTGAACATGGTGGGGTGGATATAGGCGGTTTTCGCGGCCTGCTCTGCCATGGCCTGGGAGATGGAGGCTACCCCATGCCCGGCATTGACCACAATCGCCCCACCCGAACCATCCAGATAGGCATTTCCCTCAGGATCATATAAAAATACGCCCTCTGCGCGCACGATTTTGGGGTGTGCCTGCCCCATCCGGCGGTAAAAAACATGGCCTTGCGGGTATTTATAGGTGCTCATCTTGAAACAGCAACGCTCATCCCCAAACCGCCGCTGATGCATAAAGTTGCCAGCCCCAATGCCACATCCCGCTGGCGCATGGCATGCAGCAGTGTCACCAAGATGCGCGCTCCGGTGCAGCCGGTGGGGTGCCCCAAGGCTACAGCCCCGCCATGCACGTTGCGCCGTTCAACATCCCAATCCAGTTCCCGCTCCACGATCAAAACCTGTGCAGCAAACGCTTCGTTCAGCTCGATCAGGTCAAAATCTCCCAGCTGGTACCCTGTCTGGGCCAGCAATTTCTGGGTGGCAGGCACTGGTCCCAGCCCCATCCGTTCAGGGGCGACACCCCCGCTGGCAAATCCATCGATATACGCCAGCGGTTGGATGCCCTGGGCCTTGGCAAATTCAGCCTGCATCAGCACCAACGCAGCCGCCCCATCGGTGATACCGCTGGCATTGGCCGCCGTGATCGTCCCGCCATCTTCTTCGGTACGAAAGACGGGCCTTAATTTCTTCAAACCCTCCGGGGTCGAATCTGCGCGCGGGCGTTCGTCGCGCTCCACCAAATTCACAGCGCCTTTCCGGCCTGGCACTGCAACAGGCACTACCTCGTGATTGAAGGCCCCGCTCTCCCAGGCTGCGACTGCTTTGCGGTGGCTCTCGGCGGCAAATTCATCCTGCTGCTCCCGGCTGATCTGGTATTCTTGCGCCAGGCGGTCCACCGTTTCACCCATCACCATATCGCACAGCGGGCAGTTGTACCCATCCCGGTAATTGGCATCCACCAGTTCTCCGTCCCCCAGCCGGTAGCCCCAACGCGCCTTGGGCAGCAAATATGGGATCTGAGACATCTGCTCCACCCCACCTGCCAGCACCACCCGGTTCTCACCGGTCAGGATCGACTGCGCCGCCAGGGTGACGGCTTTCATGCCAGACCCGCAGGCNNGCAAGGTTCGGGCCGATGCCAGCCTGGCGGGCGCAACCAAAGATCGACTCATCCACCTGGTCTGGGGTGATGCCCGCTCTTTCAATCGCGGCCCTGGCGGCCACCTCTCCCAGCTGAGCGGCCGGGATATCCATCAACGCCCCGCCAAAATTACCGATCGGCGTGCGCACAGCAGAAACAATTGCTACCTTATGCATATCTTTTGTCCTTTACTTTCGTCCTGTATAAATGCCATCCGGATCCAGCTCATCCCGCATGATGCGGAGTTCTTCCGCAGTGGGGGGAAGTGTCTCTTCAAGAGTTGCCAGGCTTTTCAGCGGCCAGCTGACTTCTGCCTGGACCTGATCGAATGTCACCCCGGGATGCAGGGACTGCAAGACCATTTCCCGGCTCTCCTCATCAAAGCTGAAAATCGCCTTGTTGGTGACCACCAGCTTCGGGCC
>DNGN01000072.1:0-844 GCA_003486225.1 Chloroflexota bacterium | reverse complement strand
GCCACCGTCCGGCGGGCCAGGTTGCAGGCGATATTGGGCATGCCCACCCCTACAAACACCACCCGCTCCCCTTTCAGTGCCCGGGCAGATGCCGAGATCATCAATTCAGAAGAAGTATAGTCGTCCATCTGCCTCACCTATAGACCCCATAATTGACTGGCTGGGAGTAAGCCTCCCCGGCGGCAAGCCGCTGCCAGATTTGCGGTTCCTGGGCTTCCAGTTTGGCCAGGTAGGCATCCCAATCTTCCAGGCCGTACACCCATTCTTCCAGCCAGGCCTGCACCTGCTGCTCCTCGCGCGAGATTTCATCCCAGGCCAGGTAGAATTGGTTGTCCCGGTCGTAATAGCCCTGCACATAGGATGGGTGCGCCCCCTTCGGCTGGTGCACAACCGCGTCCACAGCCATATGCGGGATCAGGGTGCGGTTGGGGTCACTGCGGATAACCTCTTCAGACACGATCTCTTCCACCACCACAATCACATGCCGTGCGCTGAAGGCAGCTTCTTTCTGCATGCCCACCAGGCCCCATAACTGGGTATTGCCCTGCTCGTCGCAGCGCTGGGCATGGATGATGGCCACATCCGGGTTGAGTGCCGGCACAACCGCGATCTGGCCGCTGCCGTACGGGTCCTGGATGAACTTAATGCGGGGATTGGCTTCTGCCAGGTCGGCCCCGGCATAGCTGCGCAGCGGATAAAACGGGAGTTTGGCCGCCCCGGCAATAAAGCGCCCCACCATCCCGAAGTGCGAATACTCCTCAATTTCCAGGGGTCGTGGGATGCTTTTCTCAACCGCCCGCCGGATGCAGTGCAGCGAACCCACCCCGGGGTTACCCAGGTAGCT
>DNGN01000172.1 GCA_003486225.1 Chloroflexota bacterium | reverse complement strand
ACGTTTACAAAAAGCAGGTTTGCGAAAAAAATTCAGCTCTCAGAAAATGAGACCATCCCTGCAGTGACCTCTGTGGGAGAATTTGCTGTCCCTGGACAAAGCCGCAAAGGGTTCGCCAGCCGAGCAGCAGGTTCCTTCAAACGTCTCCCCTGGCAGCAACTAATCTCCAAAGAGAGGTTGGGAAATCCGTTAACTTTGCAAGGAGCTGGAAATTATGCAACCGCCCTCGAGATGGTTCGGCTGGCACCTTCAGCTTCCAACAAACAGCCCTGGAGAATCGTCAGCCATAACGGATTCTGGCGCTTCTACTTGCAGCGCACACCCGGATACCAGCAAGGCCTGATCAAGAACTTGCTCGATCTATGTGATTTGCAACGATTGGATATGGGTATTGCGATGTGTCATTTCGAATTGGCGGCACTCGAGTTGGGCATGAAGGGCCAATGGCGGGTGGAAGAAAACCTCAACCCGCAGCCCGATCCACTGACCGAATACCTTGTCAGTTGGCAGGACGAAACCGGAGGGAGCAGTATCGATCTGCGGTGAAGTACTTCTTGCCGCCTGACTCCGCTATATAATCGTATTGGCTATAAGCGCTTTTGAGGAGGCACTCTGATGAAATTGGCAAATACCGATTCTTGGGAGAAATTAGAAAAAATTGTCGAGGAATGGAAAGTAAAATATGCCATACCGGGATGCAGCATCGGTATTTTGCAAGGCGGGGAAATCCGAACCGCAGGCTTTGGACTCTCACATGCTGAACTGGGACGCAAAGTTTCTGCAGACACACTCTTCCAGATAGGTTCCATCACCAAAACCTTTACCGCCACCATAGCGCTCAAGCTGGTCGAAGAAGGCAGGCTGGACCTGCTCACCCCCGTCCGCACCTATCTGCCGGACTTTAAGGTTTCCGACGAATATGCTTCCACCCAGGTAACTCCTTTTCATTTGCTCACCCACACTGCCGGTTGGGATGGAGACCTGTTCATCGACACTGGTGATGGAAAAGATGCCATTTTCAGCTACGTGGCCAAAATGGCAGACCGGGAACAGATCTTCCCCCTGGGACAATTCTTTTCCTATAATAATGCTGGTTTCGCAGTCTTGGGAGCCGTTCTTGAGCAGATCACCGAAAAACCACTTGAGGATCTGTTTCGATCTTATATCCTGCATCCGCTTGGACTTAAAAATGTGTTCTTTAATGCTGGAGAAGTGATCAGCTACGATTTCGCGGTCGGACATCAAGACAGCGACCAAGAGAGCCGAGTTGCCCGTCCCTGGAACATGCCGCGTTGTGTGCTGCCGATGGGAGCCCTCGTGACCACCACCAGAGACCTGCTTAAGTTTGCCCAATGCTATCTGGAAGATGGAAGAACCCCAGATGGCCAAGAGATGCTGAAGCCTGAAACGATCATGGATATGTTTTCCTCAAAGATCCCGATCAGCCCGGAGGATAAGACAAGCACCGGGTACAGCTGGAGGAGGCGTGACATTGAGCAAGGCATCCTGGTCGGTCATGGTGGCGGGACCAACGGGCAGATCAGCCAATTGAGCATGCTGCCGGAGCAAGGTTTTGCTTTCGCCATCTTCACCAACAGCGAAAAAGGGGATCGGTTGATTGCTAAACTGCATCAATTTATCCTGGAAGAGTTTGTAAATGTAACCTACGAGCTGCCAAAGGCCATCTCCTCAACCCCAGACCAATTGGCTGGCTTTGAAGGCACCGCTAGCAGGCCTGGTTTTAAGTTCACGCTCAGAATGATCGGGGATCAGCTGGTTGGTATGGAAGAAATCACGATTGGTTTTCCTACCGAAAAAGACCCGCCGCCACCACCCTCCCAACCCGTTAGGCTAGGACGCTGTGGTCACGATCGCTTGATCATCCTGGATGGCGAATATAAAGATTCTCCCATTGATATTTTTCGGGATCCCCAGGGCATCATCCGCTACATGCGCCTTGGCCGGATGTACAAATTCACACCGCAAAGCTCAGAAGCCCACTCAAACTAGCGCTCAAATAGCAAGTTTCAATTACAATAAAATCAAGCTTTCACCGGTCCAAACAACCGGGCAGTGAAATTAAATTGCGTTATGAATAAAAGGGAAAATAGGTATGGGTGATCTGGAGCGGAAACCACCTAACAAGGATCGTTTCGAGCTTAGCGGGCAACAACCGACCATGATAGCCGTGGTAACCAAAGGCAATGGTGGTTACGAACAGCTGGAGGTTCGGGATGTACCGGTGCCAAGGCTTGGCCGCAGTGAGATCCTGCTGCAAGTTCTTGCTGCTGGCGTGAACAATACCGATATCAATGCACGCCTGGGCTGGTATTCTTCCACGGTTACAGCCGGCACAGACGCCTTAGGCAGTGCTGAAACAGAAAAAACCAGGACCAGCGCAGACGGCGGCTGGAATGAAGCCACACCTTTTCCATTCATCCAGGGTACAGATTGCTGCGGGCGTGTGGTTGCGGTCGCCCCAGGGGTGGATGAGAGCATCCTGGGCCTGCGCGTCCTGGTGCGGCCATGCATTCGCAGTTCGGGGTTTGAGTCCATGGAGACGATCTGGATGGGCTCCGATTTCGACGGCGCCTTTGCCCAATATGTAAAGATTAATGCCCGGGAAGTTTTCCCGGTCGAATGCGATTGGAGCGATGCCGAACTCGGCACCATTCCTTGTGCCTACGGCACAGCCGAGAATATGATCCTGCGAGCCAAAATCTCAAACGGAGATCATGTCCTGGTCACCGGCGCATCGGGCGGAGTTGGGTCAGCTGCCGTCCAGCTGGCAAAGCGCAGAGGGGCAGAAGTGACAGCAGTTGCCGGAGCAGAAAAAATCGACCAGGTAAAGGCCATTGGGGCAGATCGGGTCCTGGCCCGGGGAGACGATATTGCAGCGACCCTTGGAAAGCACACAACAGATGTGATCGTCGACAATGTCGCTGGAGATTCCTTCGGCAATTTGCTACAAATCCTGAAGAGAGGGGGACGGTATGTCTCCTCCGGGGCCATCGCCGGACCGATCGTGAGCCTGGATATGCGTACGCTTTACCTCAATGATCTGACCCTGATTGGTTCCACTGCCTGGGATGAACCAGTATTCCCCAACCTGATCTCTTATATCGAAAGGGGTGAGATCCGCCCACTGCTGGCGAAAACATTTCCTCTTGAGCAAATCGCGGAAGCGCAGCGCGAATTTACAATGAAAAAGCATATTGGTAAATTTGTCCTCATCCCACCTCCCCCGACGGAAGCCCAACTGCAACCTATCTCCTCGTGATCCAGAGGAGCTAAAAAAAATCATTTCAGCAGGTGAAAACCATGAAAATTTCGGCTGCTTTCAAACGTTTAAAGACCATCCGCTCCACCGATCCAACCCTGACCCCAGAAACCTGGTGTGACGTCCAACCCTGCGTAAATATCAAGCTCGGCTCGAAACAGTTCCTACTCACCCAGCCAAGCTCAACCTTTTTTGTCTACCTGCTCGGGATGCTCACGATTGGAGTGGGGCTGAACTTTCTCAGGCTTCGAAGCGTGGATGGTTCTCATCTCTGGTGGGGCATCTCCATGCTGCTGTGGGGAATCGGCGCACTGCTGGCCGGGACCAGTTACCAGGCTTTCGGATACCAGATCAAATGCCGGGGCCAGGAGACTGTTGCCTGGACCAGCTGGTGGGAAGTCATCTACCTCATCTTCCAACAGCTCAGTATGGATGCGCTGCTGGTTGCAGTAGCGCTTTCCTGCAGCGATGGAACACTGCAAACGTTACTGCTGGCTGGAGCGCTGATCTGCGGCCTGGTTTACTCGGTGGTCACCTTCATCGGTGGCATGCTGGCCATAAAATCATTGATCACTTTTGAGCGGATGGTCTGGGTTTCCACCCCGATCTTCCTGATCCTATGTATCCTCAATGGCTGGCGATATTATCAATCCAACAGCCCATTGGACCTGTCGCTGATCGGGGCCTGGATACTGCTTCTTCTTACCATGGCCGCCTATGGGATCTACGATAAACTGGGGATCACCCCAAAGCTCTGGACGAAAGGCATCTGGTTTTCCCAAAATGACGTTCTGCACATTGGCCTGATCCTCTGGATGATTTACCTGGCAGCGGTTGTAACTAAATTGGTCACAGCTTCCACGATCATGATCTAGAAAATCGGTTCCCATGCCATCCCAGGATCAGCAAGCGTCAGCGACCTAACAGGTTGACTGCGTGAATTTTCTCCGCAATCCATTCCACGGGAAACTTATTTCGTGTTTAAAACTGCAAGGTCCGGTTGAGATTTTTTCTCAACCGGACCCAATTCTTGCTGGCAAACAATTGGTAAATATCTGCCGCCAGTATTAATCTTTACGGTACTGGGAAGACAAGCCGCCCTTCAACCGCCGGGGAGATAATACCCATCGCCGTGATGTAATCGATCACCGAATCGCGCACATAGAACTGCGTATCGGCCACGATCTGATCCAGCGGCCAGATGGTCACACCGCCATTGTTGAAATTGCACGAACCTGCCGCCAGGTAGTTGACCGTGGAGACGTTGTAATACGTGCTTGCATCAGTGAAATCAACAGGAACGCCATCAAGAGTTAGCGAGGCAACATTG
>DNGN01000325.1:350-8694 GCA_003486225.1 Chloroflexota bacterium | reverse complement strand
AGTGAGAGAAATGCCCAATAAACTGCACATCCCATTCTTTAAAGCCCCCCTCGACCGCATTTTTGACCGCCCAATAGAGCTTTTCAATTTTGTCGTAGGTGGTGATGGTTTCCGTGGTGCCATACATCCATGGCAGTTTCAGGTTTTTGGGCGGATAGTAGAAATCGTAGCGGTGCTGCCACCACGATTCACCCGGCTCGCGCCCCAGATCCCTGCCGCCCATCTTCTCGCAGATCTCGAAAGCCTTGCTTTCCTCCAGGGCAGCAATTTCCGGGTCACCGTCAAATCCCATCACCATGTAGGCCCCTTCGTACTCATATCCCAATATCTTTTTGATGCGCGACCTGGTTGATTCGGGGTCATACAAACGAATCACAAAGGGGTTCAAGCGCCGGGTCATAATCTGCCTGCCCGCTTCCAGCGCATCACTCAGGTTTTCAAACAAGATGGCGCGCAGCAAGCGGGATTCGGGCAGCAGGTCCAGCTGCATGGTTGCCTCGGTAATAATGCCAAAGGTGCCTTCGGCTCCCAGGAAAATCCGCCACCAGTCTGGGCCGGAAGCATGCTGGGGAACCAGGGGTGTGTGGATGATCTCGCCGGTGGGCAGCACAACTTCCATATTCAGGACCATATCCTCTGCCTTGCCGTATTTGGTGCTGATCGTGCCGGTGCCGCGGGGAGCTAAAGCGCCCCCCAGGGTTGCGCAGTTGGAAGATGCAGCATAATGCGGCAGCATCAAGCCTTTTTCGTTGACCGCCCATTCCAGTTGGGAGATAATAATGCCAGCCTGCGCCCTGACAGTCAGGGATTTTTCGTCAATCTCGATGATCTTATCCAGCCGCTTGAGATCGAGCAGGATGCCGCCAAAAATCGGCAGCGCTCCACCCTGGGTGCCGGAGCCACCGCCCCACGGCACAACCGGGATGCGGTACTTGTTGGCGATTTCCAGAATCTCGCTGATCTCGGCTGGGGATGCGGGGTACACAATATAGTCTGGGGTGGCAAGCGGCTTGCCTCGATCCAGCCACATTTGCGGCATCCAGGACCAGTCCGTTGAGTAAACCAATTTATCGCTCTCAGCAACCGAGATAAAATCTTCCCCAACAACCTCTGCTAATTCGCTGCGGATCATTTCTGATAAGAATAAATTTTGGGTCATAGATACTCCTTGTAATATCTAATGCAACGAAAACGCTAATGGGTCCCCATCAGGTGATGGAGGATCAGGCGATCGATCTCTTCATAGTCACGCGCCGCCTTGAGGGCTTCCACTTCAGTCCAGTCCACCGAGCGGGATACCTCAACCAAGCGCAGGAACACCTCCAGGCTGTTGCTGAGGTGTTTTGTCGCCCATGCGGCTGGCTGGGTACGAATGGCTTTCACATCCAGCCCAACCATGCCCTTCTCATAGAATTTGTTTTGGTCCAGAACGCGCACCTGGTTAAATGCCCGGCGCAAATCCACCGAACCGAAGGAGCGGTCCTGGTCAAACTTCAGCCCGTTCTGGTCATTGAGATGCACACTCCACAGCTTATCAAAAGCCAGCGCAAATGCCATCTCGTCCGATGGATCCAGGCCAGCCAGAATTGCGTGGGCGCTCTCCACCAAACAGCCGACTCTCTCCGGCTGGTCGGTTTGGAAGCCCAGGGCCAAGGCATGCCCGATGGTGGGAATATAGGCCAGGTCCATGGGCTCGTTCGGTTTGGGTTCGACCACGATCCGCAAATCGGGGTCATAATCCAACAATAGATTGATCGCTTCAAGCAGGTAATGGGTTGCCCGGGCTGCATCTTTGGATTCACGCAGGTAAGTACCCTCACGTGCCAGCCAGAGCACCATCAGGTCACAGCCCATTTGACGCCCGATATCAGCCGCTTTTTTGGAGCGCTCGATGGCATACGCCCTGGCTTTCGGGTCATTGGCAGTAAAGGCCCCATCAATTGTCATGGGATGCTCCCACAATCGCGGGGCAACAAATTCCGCAACCAGGCCAAGGTCTTGCAGTTTCTTCCCCATGGCTCTGGCCTTTTCAGCAATCACCGGTGCTGAAAGAGTATCCAGAGCGGGAACGGCATCATCATCATGGAATTGCATCCCGTCAAAACCAAGGTCTTTGAGCGTCTTAAGTTTTGTCTCAAAGGCGATTGAATCGCGTACTGTTGGGCCAAATGGGTCTGCCCCCTCATGAATATTCCAGGGACCAAATGTGAACCTGTATCCGTATTTCTGCATGTACCTAACTCCTCAATTCTGTGTGCTCCATAAAAGCCAGCGTTTCCTCCAGCGTCTTGATTCCGCTGGAGGCGTCGATGCCGATGACACACGAAGCGCCAACCGCGTTAGCAAATTTGGCGGTTTTTTCCAGAGGCCAAGCGTGCCACACACCAGCAATGAACCCGGCAGCGTATGCATCCCCGGCACCCGTGGTATTGACCACATCCACCCGAAAAGACGGGATGCGGATGATCTCTCCCTGAGGGCCGAGGACGATACAACCATCTTCACCCATTTTTAGCCCGACCACACCTACCCCGCGCTGCTGCAGCGCTTGTGCCACTGCCACCGGGTCTTTCTCTCCCGTGATGGCCTGGCCTTCTGGCAGGCTGGGGACAAAATAATCAATGTGCGGCAGGCAGGGGCCAAGCATCTCATTCCATCGGCCAGTATCGTCCCAGACAGTATCCAGAAAGGTAATTACACCNNCCCTCCGGCGCGACCATGGCCATGGTCGCCGATGTGCCCACTTCCTGATCGCGCTTGACGCCTGCAATGCCGACTCCCCGCTGAATCAGCGCATTGATCAGAAAATCGCCAAAGGGGTCTGTGCCAACCTTGCCAATAATCTCTACCGGGAGCCCCAATTTTGCCAGAGCGCTGCCGGTACTGATCGCACAGCCGCCTGTATGCAGGCTCATCTCGTCCACCAATACCAGGCTGCCAAGCTCAGGTACAGATCGAAGCGGGCGGCCTACCACGTCTGCCACCATAATCCCCAGGCAGATGATGGGCTTTTTTGTGCGTACTGCTGGGCCTGTGGTAGTCATGACAAATCTAACTCCGCTGAGGAATGGAATTCATCTTTCAAAGCCGGGTAAAGGGCCTGGTAATGCGGGTAGAGCTTCCTATAAATTTGCGCCGCAGCGCCGGGAAGCACCCGGTCGGTAACCCGGACCGCGGTTTGACATGCTTCAGTGACAGATGAGAAAACACCCGCCCCAACACTTGCTAACAGAGCAGCCCCGTAAGCAGCGCCTTCGGTGGTGTTCACTGTAACGAGTTCAGCCTCCAACACATCCGCAATAATCTGGCGCCAAAGTTTACTCTTTGCCCCGCCCCCGGAGATGCGCACCTGCTTGATCTCTCCCAACCCGGCCTGCTGAATAAGGGAGAAGCTGTCCTTCAAACCAAATGCCACCCCTTCGAGCACGGCACGCGTCAGATGCGGCTTGCGGTGCCGAACTGTTAGCCCCACCCACGCCCCACGGGCCAGCGGGTCTGGATGCGGGGTGCGTTCACCCGTCAGGTACGGCAAAAACAGCAGGCCTTCACTCCCAGCCGGGGCTTCCATAGCCTGTGAGACCAGGCTGTCAAAATCTTCATCAGGGAAAAAGGTGTCCCGGTACCACTGCAAGCTGCCTGCAGCGCTGAGCATGACACCCATAAAATGCCAATGATCGGGCACTGCATGGCAGAAAGCATGCAGCCGCCCCTCAGGTTCGACCAAAGGCGACGGAGTAGTGGCAAACACCACACCCGAAGTTCCCAGGGTAACGGCAATAATCCCGGCTTCTACTGCGCCGACCCCAACTGCCTGGGCAGCCTGGTCTCCACCGCCGCCAACCACCGGCGTTCCTGCAGCCAAACCGGTGGCCTGCGCTGCCTCACGGCTGAGGGTGCCGGTCACTTCCGGCCCTTCAAAGGTGGGGGGGAACCACTCTCGCGGCAGTCCCAGAGCCTCCAGCACTTCTTGGGACCAGGTGCGGGTTTTGATATCAAATAATATTGTGCCTGCCCCACCCGCTTTGTCGGTGGCAAAATCTCCGGTCAGCTTGTAGCGCACATAATCTTTGGGCAGCAGAACATGAGCCGCCTTGGCAAACAATTCTGGTTCTTCGTCCCGCACCCACAAGATCTTGGGAGCAGTAAAACCGGTCAGGGCATCGTTGCCCGTGATCTGGATCAGGGTCTCTTTTCCAATCACTGCCCGCATCTCGTCACATTGGGCAGCAGTGCGCTGGTCGTTCCATAATATGGCCGGGCGAAGCACCTGCCCATGGGCATCCAGGAGCACCAAACCGTGCATCTGCCCGGTCAGCCCCACTCCTGCAATTTCCCCAGGTGCAACCTGAGTGGTATTGAGCAATTGCTTGATGCTGCTGCACGCGCCTTGCCACCAGAGATCTGGTGACTGCTCGCTCCACAGCGGTTTTGGGGTCTCATATGCATAGCCAGTTGAAGCTACGCCGATGACCTGACCATCTTGGTCTATCAGCAACGCTTTGGTCGCTGTTGTAGAGGCATCAATACCCAGGAAATAAGACATCATTCTCCGATCTCACCACGTACCATTCTTTTACCATCTGGGGTGTGGCTTGTTCTGGTGCTTGGTGCACTGTTTCCATCCGGTGGTAATCTCTTGGGTCTAACCACCATCTTCATCCGTCACCAGCATAAGATGGGTCGGCCTGGCAGCCATCGGCACGTTGTGATTGTTAGCTAATTTTCCATCTCCGGAGGGAAGATCCCCTCCCTTCAGCACATTGTTTGGTTACCGGACGCCCAAGAGCAAATCTACAGTCAACTGGTCCAGCAGTTCGTACTGCAGCCCGCGTGCGCCAAGCGCTACGCGATCGAAGGTGGCTGATTTCAGACGCTGCATTTTTTCCGCACTGTAGGCACCCAGATATACCGATGCATTTTCTTTATCCGAATTTATCTCGGTGATCAGCGCCTGGATTTCCTCATCATTATTCCAGCGCGCTGCCTTCTCTTTTAAGATCAGGTAGGTGCGCATACAACCACGGGCAAAATCTTTGACGCCTTCATAATCCTCGGTACGGTAAGCATGGGCATCAAAATGGCGGCTTCCCTGGTAGTTGTAATCTTCAAGCAGTTTTACAAGGAAAAAAGCACTTTTGAGGTTCACGGCGCCAAAGCGAAAATCTTGGTCATAGCGGCCAAAAGCCTGGTCGTTGAGATCGATGTGGAAGAGCTTTCCGCTATCCAGGGCCTGGGCAACGGCATGCGTAAAATTCAGGCCTGCCATATGCTCGTGGGCCACCTCCGGATTCACACCTACCATTTCTGGGTGGTCCAAGGTTTCGATGAAAGCCAGCATGTGCCCGGTTGTACTGTTGTAAATATCACCTCGTGGTTCGTTGGGTTTTGCTTCCAGGGCAAATTTCAGGTCGTACCCCTGGTCAATGGCATATTCACAAAGGAAGTTCATGGCTTCCCGGGTGCGCTGGATGGCCGTGACAGGGTCTTTTGTGGCATCGGTTTCGGTTCCTTCCCGCCCGCCCCAAAACACATAGACTTGTGCGCCCAGTTCCACACCCAGGTCCATCGAGCGCATGGTTTTCTGTATGGCATAAGCCCGCACGCGAGGATCATTGGATGTGAAGGCACCATCCTTAAAAGCGGGATCTCCAAAAAGATTGGTGGTTGCCATGGGTACCATCAGCCCCGTATCATCTAAGGCCTTTTTGAACTCTTTTACGATCTTGTCTTGCTCAGCCATGCTGGCCTCAATTGGAACAAGGTCGTTATCATGTAAATTTAAACCATAGGCACCAACTTCAGAAAGCAGATACACAATCTCCACCGGAGATATCGGTTCCCGAACAGGGCCCCCAAAGGGGTCTCGGCCTATATTGCCCACTGTCCAGAGACCAAAGGTAAATTTATGTTCGGGTTTTGGTGAATAGTGATCACCCATTGAGGATTCCTTTCAGTTACTTGATACCGCTGTTAACACCATCGGATTCCAGGTCCTCCTGACGCTGCAGAGACTTGGGCACAATATGAGACCAAAGGATGAAACTCAGCGTAGAGACCAACAGAATCATGAAACCATTCTTATACAGCACAAACAACCAGGGCTGGAATAGAGAAAACACACCGAAGACAATCCCTGCAATAATGATTGACTCAATTCTTTTGTAGAGGGTTTGGCCAATATGGTTGTCGAGTACGCTGGCAACCATATTGATAATTAGAATGAAGGTCAAAATAATCGAAACAAAGATCAGGATGAAGGGGATGGCTGCCAAAATGACATTCGTTGCCAACTGTTCGGGCGTGGTTACGGCCTGTACCAAAGGATTTGCCGCAACCCCTAAGACAAAAATAATCACAATGGCGATTACTAGTTTGACAGGTATCTTTAAACGTGATTTCACCATTTCACTCCTAGAATGCTTGGCTAGGGAGTTGGATCTCTCCAACTCCCTGCCAGAAGAAGAAACTAATACTGAATATCAATCTGCCGTTTGGCATTTGCAGATTCGATAATCGCATCACAGATCACAGATGCTCGATAACCATCCTCAAAGGTCGCGCCATGCGGCCCGACTTCTTTATCATTGACGATCGCATCCAGCAGATGGGTGATCTCATGCACAAAGGTATGCTCCCAGCCGATGATATGCCCGTGCGGCCACCAATTTTCAATCCAGGGATGGTGTCCCTCGGTTACAATCACGTTGTGAAAGCCCTGTGTTTCCTTGGGTTCTTCATCCACCCAGAAAACTTCCAGCTCATTCATTCTTTCCAGGTTGAACCGCACACTGCCTTTCTCGGCATTGATCTCGAACACGTTGTAGTTTTTGCGCCCACCTGCAAAACGTGTGGATTCCAGGGTACCGATGGCACCATTTTCAAACTCCAGGGCTGCAGCAAAAGCATCGTCCACATCCACTTTGCCGGTACCTGGCTTGCCATCAAGCGGCCGCTCTTCAATAAAGGTTTTGGTGAAGGCCGAGAGGCTCTTTACGCCACCCACCAGGTAGTGCGCCAGGTCGATGATATGTGCCCCGAGATCGCCAAGGGCGCCACTGCCAGCCACCGATTTATCCAGCCGCCAAATCTTGGGGGTCCCATAATGCGGCATGATCCATTCCTGCAGGTAGACTGCCCGGAAGTGATAGACCTGCCCCAGTGCCCCGCTGTCGATCAGGTTGCGGATCTGCCGGATGGCAGGCACAAAGCGGTAATTAAAAGCCACCATGTGCTTGACACCCGCCTTGGTGACAGCATCCAGCATGGTCTTGGATTCTTCTGCAGTTCTCGCTAAGGGTTTCTCGCATAGGATATGTTTGCCAGCCTGGGCGGCCAGAATGCAGGGTTCCGCATGGGCATTGTTTGGGCCGCCATTATCAAAAAGCTGGATACGGTCATCCTCGAGCATCTTGCGCCAATCGGTGAAATAGGTTTGGTAGCCATAGCGCTTGGCCGCCTCTGCCACCGATTCTTCGTTGCGGCCGCAAATGCCGACCAATTTCGGGATCGCGGGAGGCGGATACATCATATACGGGATTTTCTTGAAGGCATTTGTATGCGCTTTGCCCATAAAGGCATAACCCAACATACCGACGCCAACCTCTGGGGCTTCCTTGGTGGCTTTTGCCCCTGCCATTGTGGTGAATCCGGTTTCTTCAGACATGTTTCTCTCCCAATTTAATCATCGCTGGCAAAGGCCGCGTCGAAGGCGACTGTAGAGGGGGTGAAATCCTGCTTGCGAATCATCGCCAGGGCTTCCGGGGCACCCCAATCTCGATCCATCCCAGTATCTTCCCATTCAATGGAAAGCGGGCCAGCATATCCCACCCGGTTCAGGGCACGCACGATCTTATCCCAGTCCACATCTCCCCGTCCCGGCGAGACAAAATCCCAGCCACGGCGATTGTCGCCGAAATCGAGATGCGAGGAAAGGATGGAGTTGCGTCCTGTGAGCTGCACACGCGAGTCCTTGACATGCATGTGCCAGATGCGGTCTGCAAACTCATTGATGAATTCTACGGGGTCTATAAACTGATGCACAAAGTGGCTCGGGTCAAAGTTAAAACCGAAGGCAGGGTGCATATCAATCGCTTCCAAAGTCCGGTGAGAGGTAATGATATCGTAGGCAATTTCGGTGGGATGCACTTCCAGCCCAAATTTGATCCCATTCGCCTGGAAGACATCCATGATCGGCTTCCAGCGCTTGGCAAAATCCTGATACCCTTTGTTGATATCATCCTGGTTGGTGGGCGGGAAGAAATACAGGTTCTTCCAGACTGCACTGCCTGTAAATCCATTGACCACGCTGACACCAAATTTTTTGGCGGCAATGGCGGTATTTTTT
>DNGN01000325.1:0-317 GCA_003486225.1 Chloroflexota bacterium | reverse complement strand
GTCGCCAGCTCTTCCGGGCTGGGGGCCAGCGTGCGCCAAATTGCGGCCGCACGCGCAATACTTTTCACTTCTGGTGTAAAAGATTCGATCACCACCGGCCCGTCATAACCAATCTCTGCCAGGGCTGCGGCCACCTGCGCCCAGGTCACATTGCCAGATCCCGGTGCACCGCGGTCATTCTCACAGCTGTGCACATGCTGCAGCCTTGGGCCAACCGCCCTGATGGCGTCTCCCAATGATTTTTCTTCAATATTCATATGGAAGGTATCCAGCATGATCTTGCAGTTCGGATGATCCACACGGTCAATAACTTCAAT
>DNGN01000102.1 GCA_003486225.1 Chloroflexota bacterium | reverse complement strand
AAATTTAGTATAATTTTTTCTAAGAAAGATATTTGGTTTTGTTAAGTTTTGCTAATAGAATTTATATATTGATATATTTATATATAAATATATTTATAGTCTAATTGGGATGTGGTTTTATTGAGGAGGAATGAAAAAGAATGTTGAACACCCACCAGTTAAATGTATTTGTTATTGCAGCAGAAACCCTTAACTTTACCCAGACAGCCAAACGCCTGCATCTTACCCAGTCAAATGTCAGCCAGCATATCAAATCATTGGAGAGCCAGCTTGGGGTTGAACTATTTGAACGTAAAGGCCGCACATTGGAGATCACCGATGCGGGCACGGTGCTGCTGCCCATGGCGCGAGAAATTGTAGAAGGTTCGATCCGGGTAGCAGAACAAATGGAACTCCTCAAGAATGAAGTCCATGGCCACCTGGTTGTGGGCTGTAATACCGCACCTGGCAAATACATTTTGCCGACCATGCTGGCCAAATTTCACGAACAGTATCCTCTGGTACGCATTTCTTGCCAGGTCTTGCCGACGAAGCAGGTCCGAGAGGGGATGGCTGAAGGCAACATTCATTTTACGCTTTCAAATCGTGCAGATGCATCGGGTGAAGGGGCAGAATATTATTTGTATCTGGAAGAACCGATTGAGCTTATCGCTCCGCTGCATCATCCATGGGCCTATCGTGACGAGCTTGAGCCAGAAGAACTTTATGAAGAGCCTTTCATCACCCGTGAGAAAGGTTCTGGAACATACCTTAATGTGGCCAAAAGCCTGCTTGATATTGGGATCGATATTGATCGGTTAGATGCTTTCATGGAGATGGGGACCTCTGAAGCCCTGGCACTGGCGGTAGAACAAGGGTTGGGGGTTGGGTTTGTCTCACGCTTGATCCTGGAAAAGATCTGCCAGGGCAGGGTAGCGGTGATTAAGGTGCGGGGATTGGATATCCTTCAACCAATCTATCTGGGCCGACAGACACTCCATCCAGCCAGTTCTGCTCAGGCTGCTTTTTGGGATTATGTACGGGATGCCGGCACAGAGATTTTTGCCATGGTGCGAGACCGACGTCTTAAGGAGATCAATGAAAGGCTGGCCAGTATCAAAGTGAAACCCTGAAGATCGATGGGAACGTAGCTAATTGAAACAAGGCGTGTAGCAGTCAAATTTAAACTCGGAGAAATTTTTTCGCATAGATATTGGAATAGAAAAACTCGTCACTGGAAAGGAGGAAACCAGATGAAGCAAGGCTCAGGAAACGGGTTTAAAATTATTTCTAAAAGTACAAGGAAATACCTCAAGGCTGGCCAAAATATTGCGGATTACTCGCTATGGGATAAGATTCATGGGTATGTATATGCCCGTTGGCCCTATTTGTACATTGGTATTGGAAAGGGTGATCACCCCTTGGCCAAAAAAATCCAGCCAGTGCTCCAGCTTTTCTCGCATAAGAAAAACCGTTCGAGATCCACAATCCATTCAACCACATTAGCCAGCGGTACATTCGCTGATGGATACCACGGAAAAGCACTCCCGCTTGATTCAGCAAGGCAGTTGGTGCAGGTCAATGAGCCCATCCGGGTGGAGGACCTGGAGCAAGTTATCCCGTATATACGGGCGCGCAGTATCATTTTGGAAAACCCTGACCATATTGTGGCCTTGGATTGTCCATGCCGCAGATTTGCGGAGAATCCTTGCCTGCCGATGGATGTGTGCCTGATTGTAGGTGAACCTTTCTCCTCATTTGTATTTGAACATCATCCCGGACGTTCGCGCTGGATCTCGAAAGATGAAGCCGTGAAGATTCTGGAAGAAGAAGACCAGCGTGGACATGTCCATCACGCTTTTTTCAAAGATGCGATGCTTGGCCGCTTCTACGCTATTTGCAATTGCTGCGATTGCTGCTGTGGTGCGATAGGTGCGCATAAAAGCGGCACACCCATGCTGGAATCTTCCGGCTACCTGGCTACCATCAATGAGGATGCCTGTATCGGATGTGCCACCTGCCAAGATTACTGCCAGTTTGAGGTACTGGCGATTGGGCCAGATGAGTGGATGCAAGTTGACACCGATTTATGTATGGGGTGCGGCATCTGTGAAAGCAAATGCGATCAGCAGGCCATTTCAATCGAACTGGCTCCAGATAAGGGAATCCCATTAGAAATCGAGAAATTAATCTCTGAGGCGGTAAACGCCTGACGCTGGATGCTGTCTGTGCATTCTTGTGGTTAGCGAGAATCCCCGGTTTCTGTATTGCGATCGCTTTTCTAACCTTGTACAATAAATGAACAAGTGTTTTGGAAAAGTATGGAGGAGATGAGATGAGATTTAATTCGTTGCTTATTGCTAATGTTGTATTGGCCTTTTTATTTGGGGTCGGTCTGATATTTATGCCATCAACCCTCTCCGATCTATACTCCGCAGAACTCACTCCAGCTGGAGCATACATGGGGCAGCTTTTAGGGGCTTGCTTGGTAGGGTTTGCGATCCTTTCCTGGTATGCCAGAGGAATTTCAGAATTTGCCACCCGCCAGGCTTTTGCGACCATGTTCTTTTTGGGATATTTGCTGGCTTTGATCCTCAGCGTGATGGCGAAAGCGAACGGGATCCTTAATGATCTGGGTTGGGTAAATATATCAGCCTACGCCTTGCTTGCATTTGGATTTGGATATTGTAGGTTTACAAAGAAAACTTAAACGCATGCAGTCAAATCGGCTGGCGGTTGGATTTAACACTACATAACATAAATTTTTCGGGGGGTGATTGACGATTGCTGAAGTTCGCCTTTGCGGCATGCCAAAAGTGAATCCATTGATTCCCTTTTTGAATTTTTTAGAAAAGCAGCATAGTGTATAATCTGGTAATCTATCCTGAGGAAAACTGATTTTCATAGAGTAGTTCCCCCAAAAAGACCTTGAAGGAGATCAACAATGCCTGGAAAAAAAATGGGCTCAACGAACCGAATCCGAGGAGGGCGGCCAACTTCACGCCCAAAGGGACTTGCCAGCCGGCCGGCTGTCTCGCATAGTGCGCGCCGGGGTACCAGCCCGCAGCGAGCGCAAACGCGCACTGCAAAGCGGATCAACAGCCGACAAACGGCGAATAAAATTTCTTCCCGGCCGCGACCAGTTGTCCGCCCAGCCAGCGTACCCAAGATGCGTATGCCTAAAGCACTGCCAGAAACCCCACACAAAAGCATGTTTGATTCCCCAACACGAGCCTCACGCCGCGTGCGGCCTGATTCCAGCCGTGCGATAAAACAAGGGGTGGTCCGGGCAGCTGGAGCTGCAGCGGGGGCAATGGCCGTAGGACAGCTATTGCGTTTGAATAGCGCTGCTGCTCACCCTGATATTGCCAACCAGGTTAAGTCTTTACAGGGTTCAATTGATGAGCTTGAAGACCGGGCCAGTATGTCTGAGGTTAGGGCAGATATCGCTAACCTGGATGCCAATCTTAACCATGCATTCAGCCTACTGGAGAGCGCTAGAGATAAGGGCTATTTCTATCAGGCTGACCTGGAAGATATCGCCTATGATGCCATGAGCCGCTGGCAGGCTGTGCGCGCAGAGGTGGATGCAAGCATCGAATCACAGGCCAGACAGGCTAGAACCTATATACCTCCGGTAAATCAGCGGGTTAATCAGCTTAATCCTCTACTTTCAAATGCCAGCCGGGCGGCGGGTGTAATGTCCCAGACTGAGGGTGAGGTTCGGAAAGCACTGCAATCTGTTGCAGATCTGGAGCGCTCCATTGAAGCGGTGTATGCTGATATCGAGCAAAAAGCCAATCAGCTTGTATCCCGACTTACCCGCATCCATTGGGCCCTGACCCAAAGGGATGAAGCCAGTTTTGAGTTTCAGGCAAAAGAAGAACTTTTTATGGCTGTCAAAGCGCGCTGGGACCAGGAAGGTAAGGATGACCCGGAAGGCATCCTTTTCCTTACCAACCAGCGGCTGGTCTTTGAGCGAAAAGAAAAGGTGGCCACCAAAAAAGTCTTGTTNNGTATTTGGACATCAGGATTTCTTAGAAGTAGATTTTGGCAAACAACAGGTCTCTTTTCACCTGGATGGGCAGGATTCAAAAGATTGGGCGGTTTGGATCTCGGCGGCGAAATCCGGAAAACTGGAGCAAGATCGCGCCACCGGCAGCAAGCTATCTTTTTCAGATCTCTCTGGGCCTTTAACCCAAGCCGATATCCTCGAACTGCAGAATGAAATTAATGAACTTCAGGATGAGGTTATGCTGAGGGAAGTCCAAAATGAGCTGTCGGAATTGGAGAATCAGCTGGCATCCTTATCCCGGGAATTGGGGCAGCTACGGGCGCATGGTTATATGGTTGAGAAAAGCCTTGAGGCGGATATTGACGTGCTGACCCTACAATGGGAGAAGATTAAAACCCGTTCGCAGGCTACCTTGGATTATCAGACCGCCCAGTTGGGCAGCAGTATGAAATCGATCCAGGAAGGGATGGCAAAACTCGCCGGAATGACTGGCGCCCTGGCCACCGCCCGCCCCACGTATATCAACCTGAAATCATTGATTGCATCTGTGGAAGCCCAGGCTGAGGCAGCTGAGGAAACTGTGCTGGATCAGTATGATGCCTATGCTGATGAAGTCGAGATGCTTGATACTCACCTTGAATGGGTGGATTGGATGCTGGACGCGATCTCCACAGCCTCCTTTAAGTTGCTGGCAACCGAAAGCGGTGTGGCAGCCGTAGAAGCGATTTGGGAGCGCCCAGGATTGCCGCCCGAAAACGGGATCCTGTTTTTGACAGACCAGCGTTTACTCTGGGAGGATCGGGTAGGTGAATTTGAACTCAAACTGGAAGTTCCGCTTAGAGATGTGCTGGATGCCAAAGAGGAATTAGAGGGAGAAACGCAAAATGAACGCCTGGTGGTGTCGTTAGGCGGGGATGCACCGGTTTCTTCGGGTGTTTTCCTGTTCAGCCAGCCGGTTGTCGAGGAATGGCTGAAAATGCTTGGCCGAGCCAGGTCGGGTGACTACGCCTCTGATCGGGCGGTAAAGATTGATGAAGCCCAACTGGAACGCATCCGCAATGCCCCCACAGAATGCTCGAACTGCGGGGCAGCCTTCACCGCCCCGATTCTGCGCGGCCAAGAGGAATTGGTTTGTGAATTTTGCGGCGTAACAACGCGACTTTAACTTATCAGAGGAATTGGGCATGAAGGAATTGGAGCATGGGACTTTAATTCACGGTCGTTACCGCATCCAAGAAGCCTTGGGCAAGGGCGGTATGGGGTCTGTATATGTAGCACTGGATGAAAGTTTAGGCGTTCAAGTAGCGCTCAAAGAAAACCTGCTCGAAGAAGCAAATGCCATCGAACAATTCCGTCGCGAGGCCATTATTCTGGCTGGTATGCGCCATCCTAATCTGCCGCGTGTGACAGACCATTT
>DNGN01000242.1 GCA_003486225.1 Chloroflexota bacterium | reverse complement strand
TCGGTGGCGATCACCGAGAACCCGGACGAACTTGGACTGATGACCGCCCTGGTCAAGCGCCTGGCGATGAGTGTCGAGGCCCCCCTGGTGATCGACACCACCGAACCGGAAGTCATGGAAGCGGCCCTTAAGGTGGCGGCCGGCCGGGCGATGCTCAATTCCACTCACCTGGAGGCCGGGCCGGAGAAACTGCACCAGGTGCTGGGCATCGCCAGGCAGCACAATGCTGCCGTTCTGATCCTGACGATTGACGAGCAGGGCATGGCCAAGTCAGTCGAGCGCAAGCTCGAGGTCGCCAGGCGCATCTACCACATCGCCGTCGACGATTTCGGCTTCGCCCCGGAAGACCTGGTTTACGATGCGCTCACCTTCCCGCTGACCACCGGCGACCCTGAGTTTGCCAATTCGGCGGTCGCCACCATCGAGGCCATCCGGCAGATCAAATCCGAGCTGCCGGGCGTCTTTACCTCGCTGGGGGTCAGCAATGTCTCCTTCGGCCTGACACCTGCCGCCCGTCCGGTGCTTAACAGCATGATGCTGCATCACGCTGTCCAGGCCGGGCTGGATATGGCCATCGTGCATGCTTCCAAGGTCAAGCCCTATGCCGAGATCCCGCAAGAAGAACGCCAGCTCATGGAAGACCTGATCTTCAACACGCGCCCGGACGCCTTGCAGCGGGTGATCGAGTTTTACCAGAACGTGGTGGTCACCGAAGACCAGGCCGCCGACCCCACCGAAGGCATGAGCCCCGAAGAGCGCCTGCATTGGAGCATCCTGCACCGCCACAAAGAGGGCGTGGAAGAGGCCATTGACGAGATCATTGCCCGTAAAGACCATGCCAGCGACCACTTTTGCGCGGTCAATATCCTCAACAACACCTTGCTGCCGGCCATGAAAGAGGTCGGCGACAAGTTCGGTGCCGGGGAGCTGATCCTGCCGTTCGTGCTGCAGTCTGCCGAGGTCATGAAGAAGACTGTCACCCACCTGGATAACTATCTGGAAAAAGTAGCAGGGGTCAGCAAGGGCAAGGTCGTGCTGGCCACGGTGTATGGCGATGTGCACGATATTGGCAAGAACCTGGTCAAGACCATTTTGGCCAACAACGGCTACGAGGTCTTCGACCTGGGCAAGCAGGTGCCCGCCGATACCATCATCAGCAAGGCCGAAGAGGTCGGCGCCGACGCCATCGGTCTCAGCGCCCTGCTGGTGAGCACCAGCAAGCAGATGCCGTTGATCGTCAACCAGCTCCACCGCCGGAGGGCAGAGATCCCGGTGCTGATTGGTGGTGCGGCGATCAACCGCCGTTTTGGCTGGCGCATCCTGTACACCGAGACAGGTGAAGCCTATACGCCGGGCGTCTTCTACTGCGCAGACGCCTTCGAAGGGCTGGAGGTGATGGACCAGTTGGTGGATGACGAGAAGCGCCCGGGGCTGATGGCTGTTCTGGCGGAGAAAGCCAGCAATGAGGTCGAGCGCAAGCCTGTCGCTCGCAAGACCCGCCCTGGTTCGGCCAGCACGGTTCGGCCAGCCGAGACCATCCCGGTGCCGCCGAAGTGGGGCCCGCGCCTGGTGGAAGAGATGCCGCTGGAAATGGTCTTCGACCACCTGTATCTCAATGAACTGTTCCGCCTCTCCTGGGGTGCCAAGAATGCCCGCGGCGAGGAATGGGAAAAGCTGCAGGTCGAGTTCGACCAGCGCCTGGCCAGGATGAAGCGCCAGGCCTTGCAGGGCGGCTGGCTCAAGCCCCAGGGCGTCTATGGCTACTGGCCGGCCCAATCCCAGGGCGATGACCTGCTGGTCTATGCCCCGGAATCGCTGCCCGCTGCCCCGCGTGAGATCGCCCGATTCAGCTTCCCGCGCCAGCCAGCTGGCGAGCACCTGTGCCTGGCCGATTATTTCGCCCCGGTCAGCTCGGGCAGGATGGACCTGGTGGCTTTGCAGGTGGTCACCGTTGGGCAGGCCGCCACCGATAAGTTCGATGCCATGCAGGCCGCTGGAGATTACTCGGAAGCCTATTTTGTGCACGGCCTGGCGGTGCAGACCGCCGAAGCTTCGGCCGAATATTTGCACCGCCACATCCGCCGTGAGCTTGGTCTGCCGGAGGGACAGGGCAAGCGGTATTCCTGGGGCTATCCCGCCATCCCGGACCTGGATGACCACCGCACGGTCTTTAACCTGCTGCCTGCTGAGCAGGAATTGGGGATGACCCTGACCTCAGCCTTCCAGCTGGTACCGGAGCAGTCCACCGCCGCCATTGTCCTCCACCACCCGGAGGCCAAGTATTACAGCACCGGCAAAAGCCGCGTCGACCAGCTGATGGAAGAGTAGTTATAGGGGATCTGTGATTATTGATGATGCAGGAATCAAGCAGGGCCGGCAATTCGCCAGCCCTGCTTTTTGGTTAGTCCCGTTCCTGCAGGGTCAGGGTGGCCAGGGCCATCACCACCAGGCCGAACAGGAAAAGCTGCCCCAGCACATGCAGCATATCCCCTAAAATACCGCCGGAGATCAGGTGCTGGATGATCTCATTGGCATAGTACAGCGGTGAGACATACGCAAAGACCTGCACCCATTCCGGCAGCTTTTCCACCGGCAGGATCACACCGGAGATGATCATCGAGATCAGCACCAGTGGGATGAAGGGGATCACCTGACCTTCGTTGCGGGCGAAGTTGGATATGAAGATACCAATTTCCAGGCTGATTGCAGAGAGCAGCCAATACACCAGGTACAGCGCGGCCAGCTTTTCAAAGGAATACGAAAGCTCGAACAGCCAATTGAGTTCCAGCAGCACGATCAGGCTCTGCACAGAAGCCAGGATCGTGTAGGAGATGAGGTATCCCAGGATGACATCTACCTGGTTGTACCCGCTGATGAACATGCGCGGCAAAGTGCCGCTGGTGCGCTCCCGGACGACCACGATCGCGGTCAGAATGAAGGTAATAAAGTGGATTATGAAAGCTCCATACGGGATAACGTACACCGTCACATCAAAAAATGGTCCGGCCAGTACATCCAGCACCACACTGATGAAATAGATGATGATCACCGGGAACATGATCGAAAACCCGAGGAACCGGCGGTCTTCCTTGATCTGGTTCAGCGACCGCCCGGTAACGGCCAGGATGCGTTCAAGATTAATGAGCATTTAATCCTCCCCTGCCTTGTTCGATTCAGACTGTTTCACTAATTTGAGCATCACCTGTTCCAGCGATTCTTCTTGCACCTCGATGCGCTGGATTGAGTTGTTCAGCCCATGCTTGTGCAGCAATTGTGGCAGTACTTCCGGGTAGCCCTGGACGTGGTGCTCCTCAACCTGATCCCCGCTCCAAACCCGTACCACAGCCCGATTTTCCCACAGCATCTGCCGGGGTGTATTGCAGGCCAGCACCTTGCCCAGATGCAGGATCGCGAGCTGGTCACAGTGCATGGCGTCGTCCATCTGGTGGGTGCTGATGATCACTGTCGTTCCGTCTTGTGCCAGTTGCCGGAAATGCTGCCAGAACATTTCCCGCAGTTTGGGGTCGATCCCGGAGGTGGGCTCATCCAGGAAGAGCACCTTCGGTTTGTTGACCAGGGCACAAGCCAGCGAGACCCGCTGGCGCATCCCGCCGGAGAAGGTATGCACGGGGTGGTTGGCTCGGTCGGTCAGGCCCACGAAGGCGATCACTTCGTCGACCTGTTTCTCCAGGTCTCCATTTTTGTGCGCCCGGCCAAAAAAGCGGATGTTCTCGCGCGGGGAGAGGTCGTCGTACAGGGCTGGGGTTTGCGGCATGTAGCCGATCTTTCTGCGCATCAGGCGCTTTTCCTTGACGGGGTCGTACCCGAGCACGTTCATCTGCCCCGCGCTTGGCTTGATTGCGCCGACCAGCAGGCGGATAAGGGTGGTCTTCCCGGCGCCGTTGGGCCCCAGCAAACCAAATACCTGTCCGGGTCTCACCTGAAGGTGGACTCCTTGCAAGGCCTGTACCGCTCCAAAACTCTTCTTAACATCCTGAACCCTAATCGCAATTTCCATCTTGATGTACTCCCTGGGTAAATGTACTGATTGATTTGATTATAGCCCTAATTTTACCCATCACATACATGGTGGTATGCCTGGTGCAGTAATGGGGCTACCGAATGGAAAATGACAGTGCCAACTTTGTTGTACAATACATTCATTGAGGAAGGAATGGGTAATATTTATAGTCAAGACGATTCCCTGTTTCTCATCGCTGTGACCGGTCCGATGGATTTGCATGTTACTTTTCGCCACTTTGCCCGATATGTATCTTAAGTGATCTAGATCCAATCTGATGCAAAGGAGCAGCGTAACATGCTCAATAAAGAAAAAATAATGACCAGATTCACGATACCCAAAGCCCAGCCAAATGCTGGGATGCCTGATGCGGACATCGTCCGGCAGGCAGTTAAAGATCCGGCAAAATTCAGCGCACTTTACCGGCAGTATGTCACCAAGGTTTACCGCTATATCTATGCCAGAGTAAGTAACCATGCTGATGCTGAAGACCTCACCGCTCAGGTATTTGAGGTGGTGCTGAAACGGCTGCAGACCTTCGGGACAGACGGGAATTTCAATGCCTGGCTGTTTACGATTGCCCGCAACAAAATTGTGGACAGCTACCGCGTGAAACGTCCTGTGGTGCCCTTGGAGGATATCCAAAACATGCCTCTCAGTGCCGATGACCCGTTCAGTCAGCTGGTTCAGAAAGAGCTGCACAGCCGTCTGGGCCTGCTGCTAGGGGAGCTCTCCCAGGAGCAAAAAGAGCTGCTTGAGCTCCGGTTTGCCGCCGAACTCAGCTATGCAGAAATTGGCCTGGTAATCGGTAAATCCGAAGCGGCTGTAAAGATGTCGGTTTACCGCCTGCTGGATAAGCTGCAGGAAAAAATGGAGAAAAGCGATGAGTAACGAACGTAAAACCACTCATGAAATTGAAAATCAGTTAGGGGCATACTACCAGCAGGCTGAGCCCTCTTCACAATTCGTGGACGCCCTTGAAAATAAGCTTATGCAGGCACATCCGGCCAACCTCGCGCAACCTTCCAGGAAAAGAAAGCCCTGGTTCTCACGCCCGGTATTTGCACCCGCATTTATCGTCATGCTGGCCCTGGTCCTCGTCATTGTGATTGGCCCGAAGCAGGTCATTGCCCAGGTTCAGGCCTTGTTGGGATATGTGCCGGGGTATGGCTTTGTGGAAATTGATGATATCCGGGTCTTGCCATCACCCTTGTCTCAAACCCAAGGTGGGGTCACCATGACCATTCAGCAGGTCCTGGTAAAGGAAGAAAACACCTACATTATTTTAAGCGTTGATGGGCTGCCTTCCAAAGAGCAGATCTATGAGGATCTGAATGCGTTTGTTTTAGAGCATCTTGAGGAATGGCCTGAAATGGAAGCTGACCTGTGGGATTCACAGACGGTGGTTACACTTGAAGATGGCACCGTGTTTGACGAGGCCATCTACAGCGGAGCACCCTGGGCTGGCTATTTCATCTTGCCGCCNNTTGCTTCCCAATAACGCTCCGAAAAACTGGCACTTCGATCTCAGTCTGGAGTATCTCAATGACCCTGCAACCGCCCCCAGCATTGAAGAGTTTTCTGTAGAGCAGCTTCAGTTCAATCCCAACATGCTGACCCCGATCCCGGTCGATCAGCCCAGCCAGCCGGACCCGAACTATGGTTTTGCCCTGGATCTGGTGGACGTGGTGTATGCCGAGAGCGAAGTAGCCTTACGTTTACAGTATGCCAACGTGCCTGAAAGCTGGATGCCCATGGGGGGCTACCTGGATGGCCGGCTGAGTGACGACCTTGGCAACGAATACTCGATCATTTATGCGCCTGCCTCCGGATTACAGCCAGATGGTAGCGTTGTGGTCACCTTCGAGCCGGTTTTACCGGAGGCCAAATCGCTGACCTTTTCGGTGGCGGACTTGTTTTTCTTCGCCCCCTTAGACCGGCAAACCATCACCGTCAATTTTGGAGACTCCCCGCAGGTTGGCGATCGTTTCCCCATCGACCAGACGATCACGGTCTTTGGAACCCCGATCCACTTCTCCAGCCTTCAGCTTGGACAGGACCAGGCACATACCGAAGAACAAACCCTGCTGACTACCTTTGAGTTCGAGATCGATCCGGTCCCGGTCCAGGAAGGGCTGTCGATCCAGAGCATTGG
>DNGN01000233.1 GCA_003486225.1 Chloroflexota bacterium | reverse complement strand
ATGCGGCACTCCATCGCCCAGCCGTCGATCCCCACGTCAGCCTGGCTGATCGGCAGCTTTTCGCCAAAGGCGACCCGGATCATCTGCTCGACGAGGTCGAGGCCGGTGATCAGTTCGGTGACCGGATGTTCCACCTGGATGCGGGGATTGACTTCGATGAAATAAAATCTTCCCTGCGGATCCAGCAAAAATTCAACTGTTCCCAGGCTACGGTAGCCCAACTGCAGGCCTAATCTTCGAGCGTACTCATGGACTTCCTCACGCTGGGCTGCGCTGAGGCCAGGCGCGGGGGCTTCCTCAATCAATTTCTGCCGCCGCCGCTGGATGGAGCATTCGCGTTCCCCCAGAACCAGAACTGTGCCATTGCCATCGCCGATGATCTGAACCTCGATATGGCGGGCCTGATCAACAAAAGGCTCCAGGTATATCCCATCCTTGCCAAAGGAGGCCTGGGCTTCCCGCTTCGCCAGGCGGATCATTTCAATCAAGTCTTCNNTCGATGGTTTCGGGTCTGGGACCAACAAAGATCATCCCTGCTTGCTCAACTTTGCGGGCAAAATCCTCATTTTCCGATAAGAACCCATATCCAGGATGAATGGCATCGACCTGCCTCTCCAAGGCAACCTGAATGATCTTGTCAATGTTCAGGTAGCTTTCCTTGGACTCGGCAGGGCCAATCAGGCAGGCTTCGTCGGCATAGCGCGCATGCAACGCCTCATGGTCTGCTTCAGAGTAGACTGCAACACTCTTGAAACCTAGCTCTCGGCAGGCTCGCATCACACGAATAGCAATTTCACCACGGTTGGCAACTAAAACTTTCATCATCATCTCCTAAATCTGGGCTACAAAGGAATATTGCCGTGTTTCCTTGCTGAAGTTGATTGGCGTTTATCCTGAAGGGATTCCAATCCCAGGATAATTCGCTTCCTCGTTTCTGCAAGCGGGATCACATCATTTAGATACCCCCGTGACGCCGCAATGTACGGATTGGCAAATTCATTCTTGTATTCTTGAATTTTTTGTTGGCGCAGGGCATTTTCATCCTCTGCATTGGCTAAATCTCGGCGGTAAAGAATGTTCACCGCGCCTTCAGGTCCCATAACAGCCAGGTTGGCCTGAGGCCAGGCAAAATTGAGGTCTCCACGCAAATGCTTGGAACTCATCACAATATAGGCACCCCCAAAGGCTTTGCGCATAATGAGAGAAACCTTGGGCACCGTGGCTTCTGCGTAGGCAAAGATCATTTTCGCCCCATGCCGGATCACCCCACCGGCCTCCTGATTGGTGCCAGGCAAGAATCCAGGGGTATCGACCAAGGTCACCAATGGAATATGGAACGAATCGCAAAAACGAATAAAACGGGCCGCTTTGTCGGAAGCATCAATATNNTCCAAAACACCCGCCAGGACCATGGGCTGGTTTGCAACCACCCCGATGGAATGACCATCCATGCGTGCAAAGCCAACGACAATATTCTGAGCATACTCGCGTTGAACTTCCAGGAAATTGCCATCGTCTACGATCGTACGGATGACATCTTTAACATCATATGGCTGGCGTTCCTCATCGGGGACAAGCTTCTCCAATTCCGGCGTCTTTCTAAAAGGATCATCTGTCGGGTCAAGGGATGGGGGTGGCGTGAGGTTATTGGACGGCAAGTAGGAGAGCAACATTCGAATCTCATTGATGAGGTCTTTTTCGTCCTCAGACACAAAATGAGCTACCCCGCTTTTGCCAGCATGGATCTCTGCCCCGCCAAGGGATTGTGAATCGACATCTTCGTGAGTCACTGCCCGAACAACATCCGGCCCCGTCAGGAACATATACGAGTTTTTTTCTTCCATGAAAATGAAATCCATCAAAGCCGGGGAATACACCGCGGCCCCAGCACAAGGACCAAGGATGGCAGCGATTTGGGGAATGATCCCAGAAGCCTGCACATTGCGAGTAAAAATCTCACCGCAGGCAGCTAAAGAATCAACACCTTCCTGAATCCTGGCCCCACCCGAATCATTCAATCCGACCACCGGAGCACCGTTTTGATGGGCTTGCTCGATCAGGCGAGAAATTTTGAGACCATGGCTTTCGCCCAATGACCCACCAAGGATGGTGAAATCTTGTGCGTAGACATACACCAAGCGCCCGTCAATTTTCCCCCAGCCGGTGATGACACCATCTGTGAAATTTTCCTGGGAGGTGCCATTACCCAGCGATGAGGTTTGTCTTGCGGTTACGAACATGTCTGTCTCAACAAAAGTATCCGAATCCAGCAGCAGATCCAATCGCTCGCGGGCAGTCATCTTTCCCTTGGCATGCTGGGCCTCAATACGTTTTTCTCCTCCCCCTAGCAGTGCATTTATTCGCAATTGGTTTAAATCTAATCGGTCAATCATCATCATTCTCACAGTGGTGAATATCGGAGGGACAAAACCCCAAAACAGGTAATGAGTTACGCTATCTAGTAGTCCAAAAAATAATGACGGACTCTCACCAATGGCATACAGTTCTTATTATCAAAAGAAAGAACCAGATCGCCAGAAAATTATTTAGAGTTCCTTGATGTTAATTGTAATATATGATAGGATTGGCCCATTAAGCAACTGGTAAAAACCCCAAAAATCCAGCGCAACTTATTATGCGCTACGGGGTTTCCCTTTCCTGTAAGGGGCTGCGCGAACTTTGATAATCCGGCTTTATAAGACTTACCGGGATAAATTCCTTCTTGTGCGATAATCTCATCTTTCCAACTTTCTCAGCGCCACAGGCCCGTGCAGCGCCCTGGTATTCATTTTTTCTAAAACTTTTTACCCTCCCGGAGTAAATTGTAGGAGGTTC
>DNGN01000340.1 GCA_003486225.1 Chloroflexota bacterium | reverse complement strand
CCACCAATCGCTCGTAGGCGTGATTTGCCTGTTCTAAATATGGTTGGATGGCTGAATTTTGCCAGCTTAGGAAAAGTGCCCAGCATCTCGCCAGAGAAATGGATGGGTCGGCCTTTTCGATATCCTTTGGTAGGGCATCCAGCCAGCGCAGCACAGTGGCGACCTCGCCTCTATGCAGTACCGGCATCCAGTGTCTGAGGAAAAACTCCCTGGTCTGAACGGTGTCACCAGAGCGCAGCGCATGATCTACCGCTTCACCAGAATAGCCCTCGCTCTCGAACCATTCCGCTGCCTTCAGATGAAGCGCAGTTATCTCGTCGGGATGATCGCGTTCCAGCAGTGCATACAGCACTTCGGCGAATAGATGTTGGTAGCGAAACCAGCGTCTTTGAGTATCGAGGGGAATAAGAAACAAGTTGCTCTTCCGAATCTCGTCAAGCATCTCTTGACTGGAAAGATCACCAGTAACTGCTTGGCATAACTTGCTGCAGAACCTCTCGAGGATCGATGTGCGTAATAAGAAATCACGCTGTGCCTCTGGCAATGTAATGAGTACTTCTTCGGTAAGGTAATCGAGGATGAACTGGTGTCCCCCGGTGAACTCCTGGATGAAGGAATCGTAGGAGGTCTGCCCTTTCAGAGATAACCCTGCCAGTTGCAAACCAACAACCCAGTTCTCGGTATGTGCATTCAATACTTCGATATGCTTGGGCTTAAGATTCAAGCCCATCTTGTCGTTGAAAAGAGTTGCGGCTTCCTCTGTTGAGAACTGGAGATCTGCAGCCCTGATCTCGATTAACTGGTTGTGGACCCGCAGACGTGCCAGAGATATCGGGGGGTCGAGGCGGGTAATCAATATGATGTGGAGGTTTGGGGGTTGGTGTTCAAGAAGGTAGCTTAGGCCAGCATGCACCTGCTCGACCTCGATCACATGGTAATCATCAAGGATCACAACCAGATCGTGGGCAAGTTGGGAGATATCATTGATAAGACTGATCGCCACAGGCTCGTTACTGCGCAACTGGGGTACACTGACGATCTGGCGTGCTTCTATCCCTATCTCGCGGTTTAACGTTTGGATAGCTGAAATGAGGTACGTCCAGAACCTGACCGGGTCATTGTCGCCTTCGTCAAGAGAAAGCCACGCTGTGGAGTGATCACCTTCAGAAATCCAGCCTGTTACCAGAGTGGATTTCCCGAAGCCTGTTGGAGCAGAGATCAAGGTCAGTTTGCACTTTAATCCTTGATTTAATCGTTCGTAAAGGCGTGGACGCGAGACGAGATTGACGTTAATTTTGGGGATATAGAGTTTGGTGGTAAGGAGTTGGTCCACGATTGCTTGCTCCATTTGGGCCGCAATAAAATTCCTTGGAAACAATGGAAACCTGTTTTACCGCTCAGTTATTATAGCATGTTGGATCCTGCTAGTGTCTATCTCACAATTTGGTTTTCAATGCAACCAACTTCCCCCTATTCTCAAACTTCAGCATAGAAAAGAACTCCTCANNTTACCTATTATTAGTAGCATTGCCAGGACTTGAAAACAAATCACTCTTCGATCATCCTAAAGACCGATGTGATTATTCTCAAAAAATATTAAACTTTTCAAGGAGAATGCAAACCATCTTTGCCAGCTTCTACAACTTCGTAAAAACCTATAATGCAATTGCCGATAAGGATATGAAGGTGAGCCGGAAGGAGATGCCGTGATGGAAATAGAAAGCTTAAGAAATATCAACCAGGTGATTATTTCCCTGGGTCAATCGAATCAGAAAAGGAAAGGTTATGTATAAATTGTATATGATGTCTCTAGTTTTAGTCGCCGTGATTCTACTTGCTGGGTGCGGAAATCTCCAAACCGGCAATGTTGAGATTGAAAAAACGGTGGAAAATCTGCCAGAACTTCCATATGGTGATGATCTTCAGGCAATTCTTGATGACACCCTGTCTCAGTACGCTGCGGGTAAAGGACTCTCGGCAGCAATAATCGTCCCTGGATATCAACCATGGTTGGGGGTCAGCGGCATCTCGCATGGCACCACACCGATCACACCTGAGACTGTCTTCGATGCTGGCAGCACACATAAGAACTTCACAGGTGCCGCGATATTAATCCTGGCGGAGGAAGGCGTTTTCTCGCTGGATGATCCAATCAACAAGTGGCTGCCAGACTATCCGAATATTGATGGTGAGATCACCATCCGGCAGTTGCTCAATCACACCGGCGGTGTCTACGACATGGTCCGGCACCCGGATTATTGGGAAGCGATCATGTGGGACACCTTCCGGGTGTGGGAGCGGGAAGAGATTCTGCATAACTTCCTGCTGGAGCCATACTTTCCTAAAGGAGAAGGGTGGCACTATTCCACCCCAGGCTATATCTTGCTGCGGATGATCATTGAAGTGGCTACTGGAAAAGACCTTGCCACCATTTACCATACCTACCTTTGGGATAAGATCCCACTGGAACACACGTATCTGGCAACCTATGAGGATTTGCCTGAAGAAACTGCGCATGGCTGGTTCGACCTGGATGCAGATGGTGGATACGAGGAACTTCCCTCTTCTATTTCATTCAACAGCAGTACAGGGGGTGCAATTTTTGCTACCCCGGAAGATCTAGCTTTGTGGGCTCAGGCTCTATACCACGACCAACGTGTGCTGAGCGAAGAAGCTCTCGAGCAAATGCTCACCTTCGAACCTACAACCCCAGACGAACCTATCACGGTGGGATATGGTCTAGGTGCCATAAATTACTCCCCGGAAATTTTCAGCGGTTTGGAGATTATTGGCCACAGTGGTAATGGAGCTGGATATGTGGCTGCCTCACTGTATCTGCCAGATTACGGCGTGAGCCTTGGGATTATGCTCAACACCCATGATGGCCCTATGCTAGTGATCAACGATCTGCTCAAGGTGGTGATTGAGTATTTGGAGGAATGATCTGTTATAATTTGAAAACAAGAACCCCTCATTTTCGAGGGGTTCTTGTTTTGGGCGGTATTGGACCTGTTTCGAACCGCTTTTGTCCTCATTTTTTGAATAATGAGGGTGGGGTTCTGGAGAGAATCTTAGTTTGAAGCCTCATGGGCGTCAAGTAATGCTAGTGTTGCCAATCTCTCTTTTTGCAAACCGTATGTTTTATCATCCTTTAATCGTTCTTAAGAGGGTAAACATGGACTCCTATTTCTTGTACTATCAATTTAACAAGCTAATGAGGAGTGTAATATGTCCAGAACTAATATCTCTCTGATCCTAATTGGAATATTCGTGATTTTATTTCTCTTTTTGGGGTGCGATATAGCAGGTAATCTGGACTATTCTCAATGGATTGCCATCAGTAACGTGAATCTAGTGCCTATGACAGAAGAAGTAATATTGGAAAACCAAACTGTATTGATCAATGAAGCTCAGATAGCTGAGATCGGATCTTCTGAGGATATCAAAATCCCTAAAAATGCAGTTATCATAGACGGTGCTGGTTTTTACCTGATGCCGGGACTTGCAGATATGCACATGCATTCAACTCAAGACTGGGAAACGGATTGGCCAGTCTCACCATTTGCCCTGTATCTGGCAAATGGCGTCACCACAGTCAGGAACCTCGATCCTCTACCTGGTAATTCTAGTACACCGACTATGAATCAGGCAGATTACGCACTAGTCTGGCGGGATGATATTCTTACTCAGAACCGTCCGGGGCCGATGATGTATCTGGCAGGCATTTCCCTGCAAGGGCCTGACGATTGGAGGCCGATTGTATTAGAAGCGGGAGATGCGGAAAAAGTTGTGCAGGCAAATGCGGATAAAGGGTATGATTTTCTCAAGATGTTTGAATATTTCCCATCGGAGTATTTTGCTGAAGCGATGGCCGCTGCTGATCAGTATGGATTATATGTCACTGGACATATCCCGATGGCTGTAGGCCTCGAAAACGCGGTTAATGGAGGTTTGGATGAGATCGCTCATATCATTCCAATCCTGATGTGGGAACGCGTGGGTGGTTACACCCCAGGGATGACGCGCAACGAATTCTTACAGCATTGGCAGACTGAAACGATAACTCAATGGAATGGGGGCAGTTCAGAGGAATGGTATCAGCAGCAACAAGAAAGCATTGACAGAATTGTAGAGATAATCAGCTCAAATGACGTAGTTGTGTGTACTACCGTTTCAGGGCCAGACATCACAAAAGAGTTGATCTCAGATTATGATGCTTTCATTCAAAGAACCGATATGCAGTATTCTAGGGGAAGATTCCTGGATCTAATCTCTCGTGGAGAGGATGGTGCCCAGAAAGCCTTCACCCAGAACCCGAGCCTAATGGAATCTTTCATTTATGAACGGGACATCTGGCTGAGAGAATTGAAAGATGCGGGTGTACAGTTGATCTTAGGTACAGATTCTGGTTTTGGAATGGGGATTGTTCCAGGATTTTCAGCCCATCTTGAGCTACAAGCCATGGTAAACATCGGGTTTACGCCTTACGAAGCGATTGCCACTGGCACTGTGAACGCCTCCAATGTAGTTGAGCAAATGATCGGTGTGGATGAGTTTGGGACGATTGAAGTTGGAAAGCGGGCTGACTTTATTCTGATTGGTGGAAATCCTTTGGACGATGTAGCAAATATCCAAGAGATCCTTGGTGTGATGGCTGCAGGACGATGGTATCCAAGAGAAAGTTTGGATGAATTACTGACCTTGCCTTAAAGAGATAATGATTATCCATTTTTTTATTTTCGAAACGCACGAAACACCTANNTGGGCGGTATTGGACTCGAACCAACGACCTTTGCGATGTCAACGCAACGCTCTAACCAGCTGAGCTAACCGCCCGAGGAACCGTATTATACTCTTTCCATTTGCAAAATGCAAGAAAACGGCTTTCCTACGGAGCAGCCAGCATCACCGGCAGCCAGGTGGCTGGGTTGGTCAGGTTGCGGGTCTGAGAGATCGAGATGACGGTTTGTTGTTCATTTTTACCAAGCGAGTCATTATCCGAAACCGAGAGCAGAAAGCCCAGGGTCATCCCGGCAGTTGGGGTCACCCCGAGCTCCTCCCAGGCGAGGGCAATCTCCACCATATAGCCATCATCGGTCAGCCGGCCTTTGACCAGGGCAGATTGCAGCGCTCCTTCACGATCCGCAGGTGCCCACAAATACGCTTCTGGCAGGGGGACATCCATCAAGTTGCCGGCCGAAAATCCGATCTGGTAATCATCCGCACTCAATTCTTCGCTGGCCAGGTCTGCGCTGCGGTCCGTATCCAGCAGCAATTCAAGGCTGTCCCCCTGGAAGAGCAGGGCTTCTGTCGAGGTTTGGACATAGCGGCTGTCCCGTACCAGCACCCCGAGGTAGAGGTGTTTCAGATCCCATCCGAGCTTAAATTCCCCGAACAGATCAATCTGGTTGGCATAAAATTCCTGCCCAAAGACAATTTGATCGATGGCATAGATCACACCTGGCCAGTCTGCGAAATCACCGTCGATGGCCGGTGCCGTCTCCAGATACGCGATCTGCAACGCGGCCTCCGCGCTGGCTGGTGGGACGCTGACCGGTGTAACGGTTTGGGTTACGCTCAAAGCCGCTTCTGTGGAACTTTCTGCCGGTTCTTCTGTTATTTCATTGGTTGCTGGAACGGCAGATGGAGTTTCGCTCGCTTGCGGCATCTCGGTTTCAGTTGCCTGCGGTGGGGGAGGAGTGGGGGGGGCGGTATTTTCGGGCAGGCTTTCGGCTGCCCCTGTTTCTTCCGGCAAAGATAGCAACGTCAGGGTTTGTTCTAAAGAAAGGTCGATCGGGGTGGCGGCTGGTTCTTCTGGCGCAGCAATCGATCGGCTGCAGGCGCTCAGGATCAGCATGCAGCCGATCCAAAACAAGAAAGTCATTGGTCTCCGGGAGAACGATTTCATTTTCCTGCCTCCATCCTGCTGGTGAGCCTCAAACAAGTGTATGAGCCCATTATAACCTTGCCAAGTGGTTTTAGCAGAAAAAATAGAGCCTGAGTAATAAAAATGCGACCCTGGCTGTGGGGTTGCGTTCCTTGTCAAACATTCAGGCTTGGGGTATGCTAATGGAAACGGGAGTGGATGAGTCCCGGTGGGCTCCCCGGTCTTCAAAACCGTTGGCGGGTCGCGTTGCGGGCCGCGGTGGGTTCGACTCCCATGCACTCCCGCCTCACCGTTCGTGTCAGGCAAAAATTGAAAATTGACAATGCAAACATTTACTGAAAACCAGGAACAGATTTCGTCGTTGGTAAATCGCGTCATGACGGTGAGCTCGATCACTGTCGGGAATCATAGCGATAATGTCCTGGCGCGCTACCGCGGCCAGCTGCACAAAGATTCGGTGGAGGCGTACGACCAGCTGACAGCCAGCTTGAAGCCGTATAACATCACTCCCTTATTCCGCGAAGATGAAGATCAGCACCTGATTGTCTTGCTGGAAGGGGTGCTGGATCCGGCTCCCTCGAACCCTGTGCTCAATCTGGTGCTTTTTGTTCTGACGCTGATCAGCGTGCTGTTTGCCGGAACCCTCTACAGCTACGAAGGGCCAGTACCTGAAGATGGGCTGGAAATGATCTTGGTCCTGCTGCGCAACCTGGACCAGGGGTTTGCGTTTGGGGCCAGCATCCTGGGGATATTACTGGCACATGAGTTCGGGCATTATTTAGCTGCCCGGTACCATAAAACGGCGGTCACATTACCGTATTTTATCCCCTTCCCGCTCAGCCTTTTAGGTACGATGGGCGCCTTTATTCAACTCAAAGCTCCCCCAAAAAATAAGCGCATCCTGCATGATATTGGCCTGGCAGGCCCATTGGCGGGATTGGTGGTGGCCATCCCGGTTTTACTGGTCGGGCTGGCGTTATCCCCGGTGGAGATGATTGATCCGGTGATTCCGCAGGGCAGTGCCTTTATCCTGGAGGGTAATTCAGTCTTTTACCTGTTTGCCAAATACGTTATTCACGGCCAGCTGTTGCCCGCTCCACAAAGCTATGAAGGGCTGTCGCCGCTGCTTTATTGGGTCCGATACATTTTTACCGGGCATCCCCTGCCGCTTGGCGGCCAGGATGTGATGATGCACCCGATGGCCTGGGCTGGTTGGGCTGGCTTATTGGTAACTGCCCTGAACCTCATCCCTGCTGGTCAGCTGGATGGCGGGCATGCTTTGTATGTGCTGTTCGGCAGTAAAGCCAGGCGTTTATTGCCGGTTATCCTGATCTCTCTGACCTTGCTGGGAATGGTTTGGAGTGGCTGGTGGTTGTGGGTGGCGTTGATCTTTTTCCTGGGTCAGCGGCATGCAGAGCCATTGGACCAGATTACCAGGCTGGATTCAAGACGCAAGGCTATTGCCATCTTATCATTGCTAATTTTCCTGCTGATCTTTACACCTATTCCGCTGCAGCAGGTTGTAGGCGGCTAATGGATGTCTTTGCAGGGGGCTTTACTGGCAGGCAGGAGCTAGTCGGGCTAATTTTCCTCTGAAAAATACTTGGATTGTAAACAGAAAATTTGTTCCATTGTTTCTTATCTTCATTATTGTTATACTAATTACGAGGCGTACCCCAAGTTATTTTAATTTAAGCAATAGTCGAATATTAATATAGGGGAAGGCCCTCTTTAGTTCAACTTGTATTTAATATGCTTTACTCAAGGTAAGGTCAATGAGATTGTCTCCTCTACGAACACTTATGCTTCTGACGCTCTCTGTGCTTTTAACGTTGGCGTTTACGGCATGTGGTGGTAGCCGATCTTCTATGCCTGATAACCTGCCTGTTGGAACCTATTTTCCAGATCCTATCTTCAAGCAATTTTATGAAAATAATGGTGGTTTCAAACTGTTTGGCTATGGCATCAGCACCTTATTCAGTGATCAAACCGGCGAAAAATTCCAATACTTTGAAACGGTGCTGATGGTCTATGACCCGATTACAGATCAGATTTATTTGGAAGATCTCGGCAATAGACTGGGCCTGAAAAATTTACCCGTCCCGACCTGGGCTGGCGACTCTTTAGATGATGGTCTGCTGGTGGGCGAATATTTTATCCATCCGGCTTTTGTTTCACTGTACCTCAAGTTAGGCCCTCAGCTTGTGGGCCAGCCGATTACCCAGCCGTTTATGAATGTCAGCCGCAACCATATCGAACAGCACTTCCAAAACCTTGGTATGTACTATATGCTGGATGATCCTGAACAAACAGTAGACCTGCTTGAATATGGGCGGCTGGACTGCGGTGGGTGTCAGGCGCAGTATTATCTGGGAGATCGAGCTGGGATTATCCAGCCCCCGCTGACGGATACCTCTTTTTACAAAATGATGGACGAGATGCAAATTAATGTCTCTCTGACTGGTGAGGTAGTGCGCGGTCCGGCGATGATTGCGGATGGGTCGACCGATTTGGTTTTCCAGTCCATGGTATTGCATAAAGTGAATGGTGAACTCAAGATCAGGCCGGTACCCGTGCTGCTGGGCTTGCAGGATGAATTTTTGGTAAACCCGTTGATCAAAGACGGGATGGTCTTTTATGAATATGAGAACGGCCTCGGCCACAATGTGTATTTTGTCTTTGATAATTATGTCCGCCAGAATGGGGGCTATCAGATCTCCGGCCGGCCGATTACTGAAATGATCCTGGTGGATGAGCAGAATCTACAAATTCGCCAATGCTTTGAGAATTATTGCCTGGATTACTTCCATAACGCCGCGGCTGCTAAAGTCCGCCCAACAGCTTTGGGAGATTTATACCTGGAGCGGGTAGCGCCGGACTATATTGGTCTGGCCGAGACCGAGGAAGTGCCTGGCAAGGGTTACACCACCCACCCGAGAAATAAAAGCCCATTCACCCTGATTGCCTGGGAAAACCACACCGTGGTCAACTCCAGCACCCCTCAGACCATATATGTCATGGTTTCATTGCAGAACACGCCGCAGCCGAACAAAGAGCTGGTGCTGAAAATAATTTACCCTGATGGCGCTGAGACATACATTAAAATGCCTGCTACAGGTGAAGACGGGATTTCGAATATTACCCTGGAACCGATTGCAGGCCAGAACGGCGAATTGGTGATCTATGAAACCTGTTTGCATATCGAAAATGCGGAATCGGCCTGCGTCCAGCAAAGCTTCCTGATCTGGGGCAACCCATAANNAATAAATAATCCCCCAAACCGGCGCAGCGCTCACTTGCCAAATATTCATGTTACATCGTGTGGATTTAAGGCAGGTTAGTTCTCGATTCGGTCAGCAATTCAACCGTTTCAATGGGTTTCCCCAGGCTGTATACCTGGAAGCTGAAACTGATTTCTGGGCCCAATTGTTCCTGCGGCGCTTCCCAGCGGCGCAGGCCGACGACCGCACCGTCAGCATCATACGCCGTGGCCATCACCCAGGCATAGGTCAATTCGGCGGGGCTGCCGTCCGCTGCCGCTGGCAGCGGAAGCCCCAGACGACCGCTGATCTGGAAGCTGAGCCGGTCGTCGCTGATGGGTTCGCTGCTGAGGTTATAAAGCTCAGCCGAAAGATAGCGGGTTTCGGCTTGGTTGGCTTCCACCGCACTCAGCAACTGCCCCTGTGCGCTGCTCCATTGGCCAACAGGGGGGGGGAAATATGCTGCCAGCGGCATGGATTTTCCTGGTGGCAGCAGGTTCAGCAGGCTGGTGGCCGGTTGGCTGGCGATCTCTTCTCCCTGGTTGTTATACAAGCGCATGACACCGGCAATGTTTTCTGCAGGTTGCGGCAAGGAATTGCTGACCAACCAATAGCACCACAGACCACCAGAGCGCACCGGGTAGCACAAGGCCTGCCCTGTTTCTAATGGCAGCACTTCGGGCACAGCTGTCTCTGGCGGACTGTCACCATCCACTGTTTCTGTGGGCAGCGGAATGACCAGCTGTGCTCCAACGGAGAGAAAATTTGGGTTTACCTCTGGGTTTGCCAAAGAGAGTTCATCGTAGGAAATGCCAAAATTAATTGCGATCCCGATCATGGTATCTCCCTGCGCCACCGTATAGAGATACGGGGTTGGGCTGGGCAGTGGCGGCAGGGTGGGGGTTGGGGCCAGCGTGGCAGTCGGTGCTGCGGTTAGGATNNGGTTAGGAGCGGGGTTTGGGTGAAGTAGGGCGTGATGGCTGGGCTTGGCGGGCTGCCCAGGGGCAGGGGTGTTTCTTGGACCGGGGAACCGCTACAGCCAGCCAGCAGCAACAAGAGAATACCAAACATCAGGAGCGGAGTTGGTTTTTCAGACACGCCGAGATTATACCAGCAGATGTGCGAGTGCAGTTAGGCTGCAGCTTTTCTGCAAAGGCACCAAACCGGGTTAACCCCCAATTTTTCCCAACAGAATCGCCAGCCCCCCTTCGCTTGTCCGAAAAGGGATGCTATGCTAAACTGCTAACACGTGCTATGGTGACCTATGTCTGAAGACCGAATCCTGCAAGAAGCGATCAGTGCCATTGAAAATGGGCAGCGCGCTCGTGCCCGTGATTTACTTACCCGGCTCCTCAGGCAGGATCAATCCAGGGTGGAAGTCTGGTTGTATATGAGCGCCGTCGTTGAAACCCCAAAAGAACGCATTTTTTGTCTTGAGAATGTGCTCAAGTATGACCCCGACAACGAGACAGCCGCCAATGGTTTGGTCTTGTTAGGGACCATGCCCCCGGATGAGCGCAGGACAGCCGTGAGGCCGTTTAATGAACGCAAGAGAGCGGAGAGCGAGATCTTCGATGCACAAGGAGATGCTTCTGGGACAGGCAAAAGGGCCTTTACCAAGGTGCCCACAGGGCAGATGCTCTCGCTGATTTTTGCCAGCCTCATGGCGGTTGCGCTGATCTTCGTTGGTATCTTTGGCAACCCGTTTTATAAGCCCGGTGCGAATGCGGCTGGCTCAGGGGCGCCAACCGCCACCATCCGTCCGCTGGGAATGTTGGGACCCACCAGTACGACGATCCCCACCGGTACGCCGGAAGGCGGTGTACCAACTGACAATCCGTCGAAACCTACCGCTCTGTCCTTTTTTGTTTCTGAGACCTATACCCCAACCCCGCTGTATGTCAATACACCGCATCCCAATAACGAGGCTTATGAGGCAGGCATCCGCAGCCTAAATTCAGGCAATTATGGGCAGGCGATCGCCCTCTTTGAGCAAGCTCTTGACCAGTTGGATGAAACCGATGATGATCTGGACATCCGCTATTACATTGCACTGGCAATGCTCTACGGCGGTGATCTCGAAGATGCCAAAAGGGAATTCGATCTGATCTTGCAGGAAGACAGCCTGTTTGCTCCCGCTTACCTCGGTCGAGCCAAGGCCCGGCTGTCCATGCAGCCAAACCTCAATGTGGCTGCGGATATTTATAAAGCCATTGGCATTGATTCGGAGTATGTGGCCGCGTATCTGATGATGGCTGAATTCCGCTTAGAGCGCGATGAACCTGAAGAAGCCATGCCCTTCATCATGCAGCTGGTAGATTTTGCTCCCGACAATGCTTGGGGACAGCATTATCTTGCCGAAGCATACCTGGCGCTCGGTGAGTCAGAGAATGCACTGGAGCCGGCCCAGCGAGCCCACGAACTGGATGTGACCCTGGTGAGAAATTATTTCACCCTTGGCCGTGCCCTGGTCGAAAATGGCCGAGCTCGCGAAGGGTACGGGTACCTGGATCTTTTCCTGCGCTATGATGAGAACAAAGACAACCCGATGGCCCTGTATATGTTTGGGCGCGCAAACCAGGCTTACGGTAACCATGCAGAGGCAATCGCCAATTTTGAGAAAGCGTATTCCTTCCGGCGCAACATGTACGATATGAGCCATTATTGGGCGGTCTCTTTGGTTGCCACCCAGGATTATGAGCGTGCTTTGGAGCGGGTAGCAGTGCCCATTGAACGCATTGAGGGGTGGTTCGATCCTTACTTGGTGCGGGCCCAGGCATATTTCTACATGGAGGAATACGCCAAAGCCAAAGAAACGATTGAGGAAGGGGCAGAATTTGCCACAGATGCAGAACAATTGGCCAATTTGTATTTCTGGCGCGGTCTGATCTATGAAGAACTTGGGTATCCCAATATTGCCCAAGATAATTGGAATGCCTTGATAGAAATGGATCCGGAAGATGTCCCGCGTGATTACCTGCTGGAAGCCAGATCGCGGGTAACACCGGTTGCAGCCACCAAAACACTGGTTGCGGCTACGAAAACGCCGCTCGCATCGACCCCCACTCGGGTAGTGACCCAAACCCCCACTCCCTGATTTAACGCGCTGATAATTGGCACTGTTTTGGGGGATGCCTGTTGTTTCCGCTGGTTTGTATACCTGTAATAGTAGCCTTGTCAATTGTTTTCATGCGCGCTATAATTCAAAATTGCATTTAACCATTGGGTAAAGGTTTGTACTATGCCTGTTTATACATATCACTGCGATAACTGTGACCACGAGTTTGAAAAATACCAATCCTTTTCGGAGGATTCCCTGTCAACCTGTCCTGTTTGCAGTCTAGATATGCTGCGTAAGATCTATTCGCCGGCCTTGGTGGTATTCAAGGGCTCGGGTTTTTATGTTACAGATACCAAATCTTCCAGCGCTACATTGTCTTCCAATAATCACAAGGACAACCACAGCAGCGAAGAAAAAACCAGCCAGGCTGATAAGAAAGAAGAGAACAAAACAGACACCAAGGCTGAGAAAAAAAAACAGGCCAAAGCTGAAGAGAAAAAATAACCTGGCAAGCGCATAAAACCATCCCCCGAATTTCGGGGGATTTTTCATATCACCACTTTCCCATTCTTTGCAGTCGCCAGAAACACAAAAACTTCGTATAATGGGGTTGAATTCGGTACCAGCCTAAAGGAGCAAATTATGCACCCAATTCCAGGAGATTGCCCGGTTTGTGGGGGGGAATTATTCGTGACCAGCTTGTCTTGCCGGGAATGTGACACAGTCATTCAGGGTCGCTTCATCACCGGGCCTTTTGCCAACCTGAACACAGATCAACTGGTGTTTCTTGAGGTTTTTGTGAAGAATGAGGGCAAAATCACCCATATGGAAAAAGACCTGGGCCTATCGTATCCAACCATTCGCAACCGGCTGCATGAAATTATCCGGGCTTTGGGGTATGAGCCCGGCCGGGAAGATGTGGCAGTGCTATCGGAAGAGGACCGGCGCAAAATCCTGGAAGATTTGAACGAGGGGCGCATCACTTCCGAAGAGGCGATGCAAATGCTCAGCCAGAATTAAAAATCTAGCTCATCAAAAAAGTTCGAGTGAATTCCTCGAACTTTTTATTTAAGCGGTAGAGCGCATCTGGTTGGATGCGCTCTAAAACTCTCTGGTAGCCTTTACTTGAGATCCCACACACAAACCAAACCGTTCCCACATGTAACGAGCTTACGTCTCAATCACGACTACCAGGGTAGCTTACTCTACCTAAAATCATCTTAGCATAATTAAAAATGCCTCACCATCCTACTTACTATGATGTTTGCTGGCGGGTGAAAAATCCCCCAGGTCAATTTACCGGGTAGCTGATTAATGAATAAAAAACCATTGGCCAATCCAAAAATCCGATACAATAGTGGCCTATGAAATCCAGCTCACCATAATAGGAAATACCGATGACATTACTATTTACCCCGCAAAAATTGGGTCACCTGACCCTCCCCAACCGTCTGGTACGCTCTGC
>DNGN01000257.1 GCA_003486225.1 Chloroflexota bacterium | reverse complement strand
GCAGTGCGGTCAACGTTGCCCAGAGACGCTTAAGCGGTAAATCAGTGCGCGTCGTCAGCCAGGCTAACGGAACCGCCAGCAAGGTAGAAATCAGGGTCACGGCCCCTGCCAGCAAGACCGTCCGCAGGATGGTCAGCAAGGTGCTTTGCCGCAGGATCAGAGCAACCGCCCCCTCGGCCTGAACCGCCCGAAGGACCAAATAGAGGACCGGCAGCAAGATGAGCCCCGCCACCAGGCAAGAGGGAAGCCACAACATCAAAACAGCCCTCTTGCTGGGCCATTTTGGCTTTCTTGTCTGGGGGGTATCGACCCCGATCAGGTTTTGGATATTATCCATCCGTTCCATCCAATGCCGGTCGGCAAGGCAGTTCAGGCAGCACCGCCCGGCAGACTTTCCCGTTAATCCTTAGGGCAGCATGCCCACTTCTTGCATCAGCAAGATCGTACCCTGAATATCTGCCAGCGCCGAAAGGTCCATGCTGATCGCGTTCAGCTCATCCAGCGGTACCAAATCGACGCTCGGCTGCACGCCATNNTGCACACCAGAAGCAATCGGATATTCAAAGGTCTCGGAAGAGAAATAGGTTTGTGCTTGTTCTGCCAGCAGGTATTCGATAAACGCCAGGCCCTGCTCCTGGTTCTGACTGCTGCCAAGCATACCGACACCAGAAACCAGCACCAATGAGCCAGGTCCACCAGAGGGGAGGAAATAGTTGCGGGCGGGGAAGCCTTCCCCTTCTTCCGCCAGGAAACGGTAGAGGTAATAATGATTGACAAAACCAACTTCAACTTCTCCAGCGCCGACTGCTGCCACGGTGGGAGTATTCTTCTCGTAAAAGACAGGTTCGTTGGCCATAATCCCTTCCAGCCAGCGGCGGGTTTCCTCCTGTCCCCACTCCTGGCGCATGGCTGTTACCATGGTCTGAAAGGAGGCATTGGTCGGCGGAAGGCCAATTTTGCCCTTCCACTTCGGTTCTGTAAAGCCCCACATGTCATTGGGAAGGTCATCGGAGGAAAGCAGTTCCGTATTATAAGCAATCACCCGCGCCCGGCCAGAAACCCCAACCCAAGCCCGGTTTGGATCCGCAAAGCGCTCATCCACCAGGCTGAGGATAGTCTGCGGAAGCTCTGCCAGCAGGCCGGCATCTGCTACCACACCCAGGCCGCCGGGTTCTTGGGCAAAGAAAATATCTGCAGGGGAATTCTCGCCCTCTTCTAAAAGGGTGGCAGCCAGTTCGGCTGTATCCCCATAACGCACTTCGACCTCAATGCCGCTTTCCGCTTTAAATTGCTCGATCAACGGGCCGATCAGAGTTTCGCTCCGCCCGGAGTAAACCACCAATCGGGCATTGTCATCATCTGCAAGCGATCCGCCGCAAGCCGTCAACAAGATACTGATCGAAATCAGAAAAATGATCGTGAGATGTGTCTTACTTTTCACTGCGTCTCCTAAATGTTATGGCTAACCTATGAATTATAGAGCCATTTATTATGGTTGTCCATAAGATTATCGCTTTGTGAGAATTCTCACCACGGACACTTGTCCCAAAATTTGGTGGGCAAATGTCCCCCTTCTCNNAGATGCTCTCTCTAAAATCGCGTCAAAGTTGACCTGTAAGCTTATCCGCCAAAAAATAAAGCAGAAGCCATAATCAGCCCAAAGAAAGCGTGCAGGCGGATGGTGGTCACATTCGCCTTTATCAAACTGCGGTTGGCGTAATCTCGCAGCACGACCCGGCTGGCAAAGACCGCCATCGGAATCAGCACGAACGTCAGCAAGCTGAGCAGTGGCAGTAAACCATCGAAGGTCAGCACAGCCAGCAGACCAAAGGCTAAGCCAAGGATCAGCAGGTAGCCCCAGCGCGCCTTTTCTTTACCCATCACCACCACCAAATTGTGCTTGCCGGCCACCTTATCCGCTTGTTCATCAGGGAACTGGTTAATCCACAGAATCAAAATCGTCAGCAGGCCGATCGGGATGCCAACTAGATAACTGGCCAGATCGGCGGAACCGGTAATGGCATACACGGTACCCGCGGTTGCCAGGGGACCAAAGCTGAGACCAATGGAGAGCTCACCCAACCCTTTGCGAGCAGCGAGGCGCAGGGGAGGAGCGGTATAAAAGTAGGCCATAAAAGCTCCTGCCAGGCCAAACAGCAGCACCCCAATCCCGCTGGCATAAGCCAGATACAGGCCGATCGCCCCGGAAATTAGCAAGGCCAGCGTGGCAAAACGGCGCAGAAGCTTCTCATCTGCCAGCCCCAGTTCGATCGAACGGCTGCCGCCGGAATAAGGCAAAAAATAATCGTTATTCAGCTGGTCTGTACCGCTTGTCCAGTCAAAATAATCATTGAAGACATTGGCAGAAATGTGCAGGGCGATCCCCGCGACCAGCGCCAGCCAGAAATTCAGCCAGGCCACCGATTCCGATGCACTCTGATAGGCCACCCAGGCCCCACCAATCAAGATCGGCAGGATAACGGCCGTCAGGAACGGCGCCCGGGTGATCACCAGCCAGGTAAACATCTTGGTCATCCAGCTGATCTTGGGGGCAACCTCATGTGGCGATTTATCTTCCAACACCTCGGTGATGCCGCAGTAGCCGATCTGCACCCCGTCTTTGAAGGTGGGGGTAATGCGGATCTTTGCGGGAATCGGGGTGCCGTCCTTTTTTCGGAAGACGGTCTCTGTATTGAATTCTCCCTCCTCCGAGGCAACTTTCAGCCAGGTGGGGACATGCTCCAACACAGTTTCACCTGGAGAAAAGATCGAAACCCGCTTTTTACCGACCAGTTCATCTTCCTGGTAGCCGAAAATATTCTCCGACCCTTTGCTGATGGTTTCGATACGGCCTTCCATATCACAGGTGATCACACTTTTTAATTCTGTCTTTGCCATTAGTATTACTCCAAATTAGGTATATATTATCAAATATACCACAATCAGTTTGCTTTTTGTTATGTCAGGTCGTAGGATTTTTGCGAAACTTTTCAATAGGTCATCATGATATAATACCTCGCTATGTTTATTGATCAGATCACAATTATGGTAGCCTCCGGGAAAGGTGGCGATGGGGCTGTGCACTTCCGGCGCGAAAAATACGTACCGCGCGGGGGGCCAGATGGCGGAGATGGCGGTAGGGGCGGCGACATCATCCTGGTCGTTTCGCGCCATCTTAACACCCTGTTCCCCTTCCAGCACCGGCGCATCTTCCGGGCAGACAGCGGCCGCCCGGGCGGCGGTAACAACAAGACCGGTCGCTCAGCCGAAGACCTGCTGGTTGAAGTGCCGCCTGGCACAATTATTTATGATGATGATACCGGGCAGGTAATTGGTGATCTGGTAGAAGAAGGCCAGCAGTTGGTCGTATGCCGCGGCGGTCGAGGTGGGCGCGGCAACACCCGCTTTGCCAATTCCCGCAACCAAGCACCCCGCATCGGGGAGCGCGGGGAACCGGGCGAGGAACGCAACCTGCGCCTGGAACTCAAGCTGATTGCCGACATCGGGATCGTGGGAGTGCCCAACGCCGGCAAGTCCACCTTCCTTTCTGCGGTGACCAATGCCGAACCCAAGATTGCCAGCTATCCGTTTACCACGTTGCAGCCCAACCTGGG
>DNGN01000259.1 GCA_003486225.1 Chloroflexota bacterium | reverse complement strand
CGGGAAAGTACCTTGCTGACCATCCTGCGGACGGTCTTGCTGGCAGGGGCCGTGACCCTGATTTCTACCTTGCTGGCGGTTCCGTTAGCCTGGCTGACGACGCGCACTGATTTACCGCTTAAGCGTCTCTGGGCAACGTTGACCGCACTGCCGATCGTGATCCCAAGCTATGTTGGTGCATATCTGCTGGTTTCCACCCTGGGGCCGCGCGGCATGCTGCAGGAATGGCTGGAGCCTCTCGGCGTTACCCGGTTGCCAGCCATTTACGGCTTTCCTGGGGCCCTGTTTATCCTCACCATCCTCAGCTATCCGTACATTTTATTGGGAGTGCGGGCAGCCTTGCAAAATGCCGACTCGTCCCAAGAGGAGGCCGCCCGCAGCATGGGGCTGAATGCTTGGCAGACATTCTGGCGGGTCACCTTACCCAGCTTGCGCCCGGCGATTGCCAGCGGCGGCCTGCTGGTGGCGCTGTACGTGCTGCGAGACTTTGGGGCCGTTTCGGTGATGCGCTATAACACGTTCACCCGCGTGATCTATCTACAGTACAAATCTACATTCGACCGCTCGGCGGCGGCAGTTCTCTCGCTGGTATTGGTGGTGCTGACCCTGACCCTGCTCTACTTTGAATACCGCACCCAGACCAAAGCCCAGTATTATACGAATGCAATCAGTGCTAAACGTATCCCCAAAACAGTGCGCTTGGGCCGCTGGAAGTGGCTGGCGCTGCTATTTGTGATCCTGGTGGTTGTGGCTGGCGTGGCCATGCCGACCTTAAACTTGCTCTACTGGCTGTTGCGAGGCGTATTGGCGGGTGAAGTAATCCCAGACCTGTGGCTCTCGACGCGCAATTCAATTTTCGCAGCCGGTCTGGCGGCTGTGTGCACGCTGCTGGCCGCCCTGCCGGTGGCGATCACCAGTGTGCGCTATCCCGGCCGGATGAGCAAAGCCATTCGCAGCATTTCATACATCGCATTTGCCCTGCCGGGCATCGTGATTGCGCTGGCATTGGTGTTCTTTGGAGCCAACTATGCCCAGCCTTTCTACCAGACCCTGCCAATGCTGATTCTGGCTTACCTGATCCTTTTCTCTCCCGAGGCGGTCGGCACCTTGCATGCTTCTCTGCTGCAGGTGCACCCAAGTATTGAAGAGTCTGGGCGCAGCCTGGGGCACAGTCCCCTGTCTGTGTTCCGTAAGATCACCCTGCCGCTGGTGCGGCCGGGAATTAGCGCCAGCATGGCCTTGGTTTTTCTCACCACCATGAAAGAGCTGCCAGCCACCCTGATTTTAGCGCCGATTGGATTCAAAACCCTTTCGACAGGTGTTTGGGGGGCTGTCTCCGAGGCTTTCTTCGCTCAGGCGGCGGCGCCTGCCCTGCTGATCATCCTGGTGTCTTCCGTCCCGATGGGATTCATGATCCTGGATGAAAAATTTAACCATTAAGATATGTTTGCTAAAAGCAAATCGAACGAGACGATGACAAAAATTGCAGTAAAAACTTCTCTTCTTTCAAAATCATTCGATGCACATCAGAGTGTGGTGCACCAACTGGATTTGGAGGTGCAAAGCGGTGAAATCCTGGCATTACTGGGCCCTTCAGGCTGCGGGAAAACCACCACCCTGCGCCTGATTGCCGGTTTCGAGAGACCGGACAGCGGTACGATATCCATAAATGACCAGATGATTGCTGGTGATGGGGTCTTTCTGCCGCCTGAAAAACGCGGGGTTGGGATGGTGTTTCAGGATTACGCCTTGTTTCCCCATCTCAGCATCGAACAAAATGTGGGTTTTGGCCTGCACACCAAGCCCAAAGCCGAAAGCGATGAGATTGTGATGGCGATGCTTCAGTTGGTTGGATTGGAACAATTTGCCAAGCGCTTCCCCCATGAGCTCTCTGGAGGGCAGCGCCAGCGAATTGCGCTTGCCCGTGCCCTGGCTCCACAGCCTTTCCTGCTGCTGCTGGATGAGCCGTTCAGCAACCTGGATGCCGACCTGCGCGCCCAGATGCGGGTAGAGGTGCGCGAGATCCTCAAAAGCATTAACGCCACAGCCATCTTCGTCACCCACGACCAGGAAGAAGCCCTGTACCTGGGGGACCGTATTGCGCTGCTAAACCGCGGCCGGTTAGAGCAGATCGGCCGCCCGGAGGAAATCTTCCACCAGCCAGCTACCCGCTTTGTGGCAGAATTTATGGGCAGCACTGACTTTTTACCGGGTGTTATCCAGGCCGAAGGCATTCAAACAGAGATCGGGCTGCTCTCGCAAAAGGTGGACTTGCCCATTGGTACGCAGGTTGAAATCGCCTTGCGCTACGACGACCTTCGTTTTGAGTTAGGACAGGCGGCAAACAGCCAGGTGGCGGAGCGCCTTTTCCAGGGGGCAATGAATATTTACAGCCTCCGGCTGCCCTCGGGGCGTATGGTCCAGGCTTTTAAAAATCATACGGACATGATCGCTCCCGGTACCCCTGTCGAGGCGCGTTTAGATCCAGGGCACGACCTGGCGGTCTTCTACCAGGGGGCTGCGGTGAATCGCACCGCAAACTAATTCCACGTTCGCCTGACTGTCCAAATGACTGTGGATTTTTTAGGGTGGCTTTCTCCCACAGGATTCTTTAAATTTGTATCCATATGAGAGATGATATACTATCTACGAGGGAAATAGATCCTTCTTAAATCTAGAAAACTCGGAGAGAATCATGAGACTTACTGACACAGTCACGATCAATGCCCCAATCCAAACTGTCTGGGATTTTATGACCAATGCCGATGAGGTAGCCCGCTGTGCACCCGGTGTTGAATCGGTTGAAGAGGTTGAAAAAGATAAAAAATATAAAGCTGTAGCCGCGGTCGGTTTTGGCAATATCAAAGTTAAATTTACAGCTGATATTGAATTTGCAGAACTGCAGGAACCCAGCTTCGGCAAGCTGATTGCTCATGGTACGGCCCCCGGCAGTGCAGCTGATGTGGTGGTTGAAATGAACTTCGCAGAGCAAAGCCCGGGCGTCACGGCCTTTACCTGGGCAGCAGATGTGACCGTTATGGGCACCATTGCTGCCTTGGCTAACCGCATGATGGGCAGTGTGACGAAAAAACTTGCGGCTGAGTTCTTCAACAACGTAAAGAAAACCATCGAAAAATAAACAGTTGATGACGGCAGATTTCTCTTCCATTGACCAGCTGCAAGCCGCGCTTCGAAACCACCAGTATATTGCAGACCGCAGTCTGGCCACGTCCATTTACCTGGCGCTGAAAATGCAGCGTCCCTTATTGTTGGAAGGTGAGGCGGGCGTGGGCAAAACCGAGGTGGGGAAAGTGGTCGCAGCCGTGCAGCAGGCCGAGCTGATCCGCTTGCAGTGTTACGAAGGCCTGGACATCCACCATGCGGTGTATGAATGGAACTACACCCGCCAGCTGCTCTCTATCCGCCTGCACGAGCATGATCGCACCAAGCTTACTGAAGCTGATCTGTTCAGCCAGACTTTCCTGATCGAACGGCCGCTGCTCCGTTCCTTGCGCAGCCCGGAACAGCCCGTTTTGCTGATTGATGAAATAGACCGCAGCGATGTGGAATTTGAAGCTTTTCTGCTTGAAATCCTATCTGAATTCCAGATCACTATCCCTGAGATTGGGACCATCCAAGCTGAGCATATTCCCATTGTGGTCATTACCTCCAACCGCACGCGCGAGATCCATCCGGCCTTGAAGCGACGCTGTATCTATCATTGGATTGATTATCCAACCTTTGAGAAAGAGCTGAATATCCTGACGACCAGGTATCCGCAGATCGAGAGCCAACTGGCTGCGCAGATCACCGGCTTTGTGCAGCAGATCCGCCAGGCAGACCTGTATAAAACCCCTGGCGTAGCCGAGACGCTGGATTGGGCGGCCGCTTTGCTTTCGCTCAATCAGCAGGCCCTCAGCCTGGAGACGGTGGAGTCGACCATCGGCGTGCTGTTGAAGTATCGCGAGGATATCGAATCAATGCGTGGGGAGAAGGTCTCGCAGATTTTGGCCCAGATGGAATAATATGTCTCAGGCGAGCAGGTCTCTCCAGCAAAATACCCTGCTGCATAATCTGCTGCTGTTTGGGCGGGTGCTGCGGTCTGCTGGATTGGACGTGCCGCCGTATCGTATGGGGGATGTGCTTTTAGCGCTGCAGCATATTGATATCACCCTTAAGCTGGATGTCTACCACACCCTGCGCTGCTTGCTGGTTAGCGACCGGCAGGACTACGCCATCTTTGACAAAGCCTTTCAGGAATTTTGGCGGGACTGGCAGAACCGCTGGCTGAGCATGTCCCTGCCACCGGTCAGGGCCCCACACCGCCCAAGTCTTGAAGCACACCCAAAGCCGGATGTCACATCCAGCAACTCGACAGGTGTGCAAGACGATCGAACCTCGTCTCCATCCACAGCGGTTGCCCTTCAAACGACCTACAGCCAGGCGGAACTGCTGCGCCAGAAAGATTTTGCTACCCTTACGCCCGAGGAAATTCGGGCCGTCTATCGTCTTATTGAGACTTTCGACTGGACCCCAGCTGAAAGAAAGACGCGCCGCTTCAGATCTGGCGCTGGCAGCCAATATAATTTCCGCCAGACTTTACGCTATAACCTGCAGTTCGGCAGCGAGATTTTCATCCTGCGCAGGAAAACGCCGCGGTTCAAACCCCGCCCGCTGATTGTCCTGGCAGATGTCAGTGGCTCCATGCAGGCTTACAGCAAAATCCTGATGCATTTTATCTACTCGCTGACCGCTAAAGCTGCCCACCCGGTCGAGAGCTTTATATTCAGCACGCGGCTCACCCGGATTACCCCGTTCATCTCCGCCCCCAGGTTTGAGCATGCGATGAGAGCCATCTCTTCCCGCGTGCAAACCTGGTCGGGCGGGACCCGGATTGGTGCGGCTCTGCGCACGTTTAATGTTGATTGGGCTTGGCGGCTGAATGCCCAAAATGCTGTCGTCCTGCTCATCAGTGATGGCTGGGATCGGGGAAACCCGGCCGACCTGCAGCGCGAGATCGCTTACCTGCACCGCTGTGCCCACCAATTGATCTGGCTCAACCCGCTTTTGGGCTCCCCGGATTATGAACCCCTTACGCGCGGTATGCGGGCCGCCCTGCCGCACATCGACAGGTTCCTGCCGGTGCACAACCTGGCCAGCCTGGAAGACTTGGCCGCCATTCTTGCTGCAGGAGTTAAACCCGCACCCTCAAAACATACCCTGCCCGCGCTGGAAAAGGGGTAAACCGGGTAGCTTCCCCGAGCTAAGGCATGAAAAAAGGCTGGAGATCTCCAGCCTTGAAATTTGTCCAATCAGGATCGGCTTTACAGCAGTCCGGTCATTAAGGTCAGCACGACCCCACCCGC
>DNGN01000282.1 GCA_003486225.1 Chloroflexota bacterium | reverse complement strand
CAGGGTGTGTCTTTGCTGAACCTTTTGAACAGCGTTTTTCAGCATTTCTTTGGTCACCTGGCCTTTGATCCGGGCGACCATAGTGACCGTTGAAAACGGTGAGTGCGAGAAGAAACGCTCTGCTCCAGTTACCTTTCTTTCGTATTTCATTGAAGTTCCATAGTTTTGCACGACATTCATCCTTTCCTGCAAAAGCGCTAAGTACCTAGTGAGTTTTGGTTTTGTTGAATAACCCAACTCCTGTAGTTACGACGACTAGATTGATTACCAGCAGAGTAAGCAAATTTTTTCCAGACAACCGGATCTGATACAATTTCAAAGGTGTAATACCCTTATCAGCGTATCGGACACAAAGTAATTCGGCATTAGCTTGGCAATCTTCAGGGTAGCTCCGCTGAAGATTGCCAGCAAAGTCCCAAACACCATCATCGGCACAATGAAAACTGCCGAAATTTCCCCTGCTGTCCCGGTATCTTTTGACACAGCTGTGATAAAAAGGGCCAGACCAATAACTGTGAATGCCAACAATACAAGGAGCAACGCAGTGATCAAGATACCAAACAGCTCATCTTGAAGTTGGAAACCCAGAATCCAGGTAATGAGCAGGGCCAACAAACCCGGAATGGTTGCTATCATCATATACTCTTATACCCAGCCTGCGGGTAAAATCTGCTTGCCATAATAAACACCTTGATTGGCGACTATCTTCCCGAATTTTGCTCGATTTGTTGAGGAAAGATCCAGGTCCGCAAAGCCCAGGTAATTGCCATTGGCAGTCCCGGTTATCACCAGAATTTCTATGTTGCCGATCTTCGGCGGCGTACCCGCCTCACGATCAGCCATACCCCCACAATCAGCAGCAGAGGCACCAGAATGACCAATCCAACCAACACTTTCGCCAGCAGGGGAAAGCTCATCATACCAACATCGTAGTTCATCGGTTGGTAGACGAAGAGCGAATCATCCACTTCACCAGTATCGTAAAAAGTCGTCAACAAATGCACCGTGGCTTCAGGCTGTAATGACCATACATCAGATACATGCCCATACTCCGACAGGGTCACCTGCTGGCCATTCGTCAGTTTAGGCAATAGTTCTTCAGTTGCAAACTGCGCGGGTGTTGAGTAATCCATACTTCCGCTCACCAGCAGGGTCTCCACATCGGTTGGCTGTACCTCGCGAAACTCGTCAGGCATAGGCGCAACCGGCCAACCACCACTCAGTTGCGTCGCTCCGCCAACAAAAAGGGATGTCGGCGCACCCAGGGCCGAATCAGGCGGGTCCATCTCAGTGAGCCAATCCCGCCTGAGATCATAGTCGATGCCGCCTTTGGCGGCCCAGTCCCCCCAGGTGAGTGCTGAAGGGATCATGAAGTCATACGCCAGAGACATCAACGCAAACCCGCTTGGGTCTCCCTCTGCAGCAGCCAGATAGGCATCGAAGACTGAGGCGGCAGTTCCCCGGTGAAATAACATGAAGTGGGTGATGAATCTAACTTTGCCGGGATCAATTGGTATCAGCAGCCAGCGTTCGGGCATATTGTGAGACACATCCCACATTGTCTCAGCCAGGTCACCAGTGCGGTCGCTGCAACCAGGATCCTGCGCACACAGCTCAGCGTCATAAGCAATCAAGGCGTCGATAGTGTCCGGTTCCCAGACGAAGTGCCCGGGCGGGTTGACAGAAATCATTGCCGAGCGGTGCAGGCTTTCAGGATACATCCAGGCGTAGATCATCGCTACCCTGGTGCCGTAGCTGCCGCTGAGCAGGTTCACACGCTCGTAGCCCAGAGCTGTTCGGGCAGCTTCCATGTCTTCGACGATCTCAGGAATGGAGTAGCCGACCAGATCAACCTTTTCCTCATCCAGGCGCTCAGCGCATTCGGTCATCGCGTCACCAAAGCTGGTCAGTGACTCTTCGCTCAAGAGGTTTTCATTGACACCCTTGGCTGCGCTGGCCATTTCCGGGCATTCCAGTACAACCGATCCGTCCATGCCGTGGTAACCGACCATCACGAAATCATGACGATCTACCAGACCTTCCAGATGGGAGAAACTCATATTCGTGCTTCCTGGGCCGCCGGCAAACCAGAAAATCGGTTCGGCAGGGGCGTCTTCCAAAGCATGCACACGGATCACAGGTAGCGCAATTAGCCGCGAGTCTGGGTTGCTCCGGTTTTCCGGTACAACCAGGGTGCCACAGTCGGATTGGTAGTCAACTTTGTTGGCGTTGTAGGTGCATGGTTCCATGCCTACCAAATCCCCTGCCCGCGCGCCTTCGGGTACGGTCAGAAGCGCCTGCCCTTTCCCACCACAGCTTGTCGCCAACAGAGATATCAGTATAGCGATTGTGCATAAAACAATTCGGGGTGTTCTTTTCATTTTAGGAGTCATTCGTAACCTTCTTTTCAAGATTGAAAATATGCGATCCGAAGCAAATCCATAGTTACTCTTTTCGTGGCCATTTCCATCCATGCCATACAATCAGAANNCTTGGTACCACCATCAATAGGGCGCTGCCAAGCAGTAATTCCTGTGTCATTTGAATGCCGGCAATTTCTCCTGAAATCAGTTCTTCAAGATTCCCCGGTGCATAGAAGCCCAGAATATCTGCATAGGTATAGCAAAACATGAGTACTATCCATAAAGCAGCAAGCTTCAATTTCACATCAATATTTACATCAACCAATAATTTTGTGGGTTTTCTATCTGCAGTCATCGTTTATCTCCTTTTATTGAACGATTTGCTTTTTAGTAATTTGGTAAACCAATCCAATTTACCGCACAAAATACTCAAGGTTTTTTGCCAATTCTGCTGAATCTGTCACCTCCCAAATCAGGGAAATAACAAAAACGGTTGTCTCGACAGCTATCGATAGCGCTGCCATTCGACCGCTAACGAAACTGAAGTTCCTGGTCATAATAGTTTCTTTTTCATTTCTTTCCAGCCTAAGCATATCTGCATCGCGGGATCAGTGTCATACCCTGAAGGGATTCTTCAAGGAGTTATTTCACACCCACCGCCAGGCAAACCACACCACCATCGCATTCATGATCAGCGAGACCGAGAGCAGCACCTTGTCATAGATCCCTGGGTAGCCGGGTATGCCCACCGCGTTGAACAGGAAGAAAATCACAGCAACGATGATATTAACCCAGCGGTTGGCCTGGTGCGGAAGTAAAATTGAAAGCAGCACCATCAGGATCGGGATCAGCATCATAATTCCTGCAATCAGGAACATATTCCCGCTGACGGGCCCACCTTCCATCTCGCCGGGAGTGAAATCCCCGGCAAAAATGCGCAGCACATCCCCCAGCAGGTACGTCAGCATCGTCGCTACCCAGATCGCCGATAGAGTGATTTTTACATCTTCCATGACTCTTCTCCTTTTCCAAAATCAAATTTGATAATTCTTTACACTAACAACAAGATTAACTTTCGTGCTCTTTCTGAAATCCAAGCTGCCCCCTGGTTGCAACCAAAACAACCGCTGCCCCCAAAGCTACAACCACACCGGTAACAATGAAGAGAGGCTTGTCAAATGCTGGAAGCGGCTCGCCCGGAATGGCGTTGGTCAGCACAACAAGAGACCAGGCGTTGAACGCAGTATGAAACAGGTAGCCTGCAATCAACGAACTCTTGTTGGTATGGTTATAGGCCCAAGTCATCAAGATAGACCAGCCAATCTCTGTCAGGATGAACCATGGGTAGAAGCTCAAGCCTCCCATCGCATACTGGAATGTATCTGGTTGGAAAAACTCCGGTAATAACCATGCACCGAAGAAGATGCCCAAAATTAAAGTCCCTACCATTGGGCCAAATTTATTCTGCAGTTTCTCGAGAGCATAACCACGGAAACCAATTTCCTCCAGGAAAGCACTTGACTGCCAGGGCAAAAGGAAAACGATGAACACCATCAATATCATCGAGGGGTTCTCTCTTAGCAGAGGGAATTGTGGTACAGCTCCACCCAACAGAATATGCATACCTACTGCAATCAAATAGAGGATGGCGGGAGAGAAGAGAACGAAAACGTACCAGCGCCAGTTTACCCGCCAGCGCCCCAACCTGCGCAGTATGTCCAAAACCCCCTGCCAGCCATCTGCAAACAAAGCCACTAAAAACGCAGCAATCGATGGCGCGGCGATAATGATGCTGCCTGTGCCTGTGTACCAGGGGAACCAACCAACGAGCAGCGTTATGATAAAAAAGATGCTGATCTGATTTTGTTTGACGAACAATTTCATTTTATTTTCTCATCATGTGATATGCTGAAAACGATCTTTCCCTGAGCATGCTCTTTCTCCAGGTACCAGAAGGCCTCTTTCATCTTGCTCATTGGGTAGACCTTATCGATCACCGGTTTGACCTTTCCGGCCTCGATCAACTCATTCAGAAAGCGAAAGTCCTCAGGACTGGGGACCGCCAAAAACGGAGCGAGGTGCTGCCTCATCAATGCTGAAAGCAGATACGCTTTGAAGACGTAACTCATACCGCCGTGACCGGTGTTGGGCAGGTGGACGCCTTGCGGTTTCAGCATGCGCCGGTACTCNNGCAAACGAACGGCTGCCAACATTGTCAACGATCAGGTCATAGCGCCGGTCGCTCTTTGTGCAGTCCTCTTTCTTGTAATCAAAGACATGATCTGCACCAAGCGAGCGGACCAATTCAACATTGCGCGTGCTGCACACCCCCGTTACCTCTGCCCCAAGCGCTTTGGCAATTTGCACCGAGAAAGTACCCACGCCTCCAGATGCGCCGTTGATCAGAACCTTTTGTCCTTCCTTCAACTTTCCTTGCGTGCGAAGGGCAATCAAGGCGGTCAATGCCCCTGAAGGAACTGCTGCCGCTTGCTCGAAGGTCAGGTTTTTAGGTTTCAGCGCTACTCTGTCTTCTGGCGCACACGCAAATTCAGCGAACGCACCGCTGCACAAAATGTACACCTCATCACCTGGTTTGAACTGTGTCACCTTTTCACCGACTGCTTCCACCGTTCCAGCGGCATCCCAACCGAGAATATAATCCTTTGGCTTCGGAAAACCAACTGTGAAACGCGTCAGCCACGGGCTGCCCTTGACTGAAAAAATGTCTCCTGCATTGATCGAGGCGGCCGCCACCCGCACCAACACATCATTTCCTTTGACCTCCGGCCGGTCGACTTCCTTGATTTCAAGTACGTCGGGCGAACCATAGGCATTTTGTACAATCGCTTTCATTTCTTCCTCCATTTTTTAGTTCTGCTGTACCAGGATGACCACGTTGCCTTTTTTGTGTCCGTGTTCTACATATCTGTGTGCTTCCACCATTTCTTCCAAAGCATAACTTCTGTCGATCACCGATTTGAGCTTTCCCGCTTCGATCACCCCTTTGAGAAAAACCAGATCTTCGGTTTTTTCCTGATAGGACATTTCAATACTCATAAAAATCCCGTTGGCGGAGAGGGCTTGCTTCGCTTTGGATTCTGAGAGTCCCGAAATCATTTTCCCAACAGCATCAAAGATCAGATCGTATGTTTCGCCAAGTTCCGTAAAATCCTCTTGGGTGTAGTCAATCACTCGGTCGGCCCCCAGAGATTGAACCCAGGCCAGGTTGTCTGTACTGCAAACACCCGTCACCTCTGCCCCAAAGTATTTCGCAAGCTGCACCGCAAAAGTACCAACACTTCCAGAAGCACCAACGATCAGCACTTTTTTCCTGTCCTGAATATTTCCCTTCCTTAGGATGCTCAACGCCCCCAATGCGCCGCTGGGAACCGCAGCGGCCTCCTCAAAGCTCATGTTGTCGGGCATGGCAGCCACCACGGACTCCTCCGGCACGCATGTGTATTCTGCATAAGCGCCAAACCTCAACTCGGTTGAGGCAAACACCCGGTCACCAACCGAAAACTTCTTCACATCTCGGCCCACAGCCTCAACTTTTCCTGCCAGCTCCATCCCCAGAATTTGGACTCGCCTGGGTTTGATCAGGCCGTTGAATAACCTCGCGGCAGCCGGATCCGGCTTACGCATCCGCCAATCCCCAGCCCGGACAGTGGTAGCCATTACTTTCACCAGGAGTTCGTCATCTTTCGGGGAAGGTTTTGCTACCTCTTT
>DNGN01000128.1 GCA_003486225.1 Chloroflexota bacterium | reverse complement strand
TCGGTAGGCGCATACCTTAAGCCTAGCCGGTAGTACAATCGGCCAGCGCCTTCTTTTTGCAGGATCAGTTGCTGGTACTGCTCCCCGGAAAAAGAGTCGAGCAGGAACTGCATAGGCACATCCAGCTGGTAACTGTCGGTGGTGTAACCCTGGAATGTGCTGGCACCGATATAATCTTCTCCCAACCACATCCTGGCAACAAAGTCCGGCTCGATGTTTTCGAAAGTATCGAAATAATGGTCTAAGGCAAGTAAGACGAAAACATTTTCTTGGGTGTTGTCCCAGCGTCCTTTGGTGCGGTGCGCCAGCAAGCCGTTGACCACTTTAGGGATGAGATCGCTTTGCGGATTATCGGAAATTAGGGCATCCAGCAGGATGGCATCCGTGCGCCGTTCACTGTGAAGCAGCACGTAAGCATCGTCTGCATAGCCTGTTGTAAAATTGGCCGCTCCGGCTGTCTCCACGGCTTGATTGTTGACATGCCTGCGAATGTCTTCAAGCTGGTTTTCGTAACCGGAGTAGCGGGTCAGGACCTGCCAGATCCACCCGGTTGCTTCGAGGGGCAGCTGCTGCACACCTGCATCTTGCAGTAATGCATTGGCTTTACCAGGATCTGGGTCATCCATCTGCATACGTACAAAGATGGCGTAAGCGCTGATGGTTTGCTTGATTTCACGGCTGTACCAGCTGGGGTAGTAACTTTCGATATTGCGCAGGTAATTAAGCACATTTTGCCACATATCCTCAGGGACTTCAAAACCCATCATGCGTGCTCGCTGAAGGGCATATGCCACGTGGACTGTGTTGTAAGGAATAGATTCACGGCCCTGCCGCCAGTACGGGAACCCGCCATCATAATTTTGCAAGCGCTGCAATTCTTCAAGGTCCTTGAGGATAGATTTTTCCATTTCTTCAGGTGTGGGTAGCCCATCGGCTTCGAAGGCTGCCAGTACATCCCTAAGGGAAGCAATGGCCAGGATGCGAGAGGCAATTTGTTCAGAGCAATCGAAAGGATATGAGACCAGGTAGAGCACGGCATCGGTTAAAGCTTGCAGGGCAGTGGATGAGGTGGTAATTTCTAACCCGCCATAAATGGGGATGACCCCTTCCGGCGGAGCGAGTGGTTGAAGAACAGATCCCTGGTCAACGACACCGTATGTGGCGAATGCCTCTGTGGTGGCTGGGGTGTAAACCGGCAGCGAGACAATGGCAGCATCAGCCATGCTGCCAGAAACTGCAGCAAATTGCACCTGGGCTGTTCCAGCTGTTGCTGTTTTGCCTGGGAAGCGGACTTCGACCCTGTCGTTTGCTGGTATGACCACTTCCATACCCACATCTCCTGTGAGTTCCAGGTTGCCGACCTGAGCGACGACACTGACGGTCATGTCTTCATCCGTTTGGTTTTGTAAAACAACCGGCATTTCAAACTGGTCTCCAAAATTCAGGAAGCGCGATGTTGAAGGTCGCACCATTAAAGGCAGCCTGGCAGTCAGTTGGGCTTCACCAGAACCGAACTGCTGACCCTCTGAGTCTACCGCTACAGCCATGATGCGGTAACGGGTCAGATTATCTGGCAGGGAAACTCTCACACGAACATTGCCCTCGGCATCCGTACGTTCCTCTGGGGAAAAGATCGCTAATGGGTTGAAGTCGGAACGCAGTTGAATGGGTGCGCCTTCGGTTTGCTTGGAAAGGTCGGCCCCATCGTCCATCATTGCTTCTTCTGCTGGCGCGGCTTCCATGGCTGGTTCTTCCATCGTATCGGCAGCCATTCCTCCCATGCCGGATAAGGTTTGGGTACCTACAGCTTCCATAATATTTCCTGTTCGCATTTCGGAAGATTCTAGGAGCAAATCCGGGTCCACCAGAATGATGCTGTTCCGGCTGTACACGCTGTATAGATTGGAAGGCCGGTTGTAATAGAAGATGGATAATGGATCAGCCAGCTGGTAGTTTGAAAGTGCCAGGATGGCTTCATCGACCACTACCAAGGCTATTTCAGCATCTGGAACAGGGTTGCCTTGGGCATCTTTTACCTGCAAATCAACAAAGGTCGACTCCCCTGGGGCTAGGGCATTTTCTTGGGGAGAAACTGCCAAAGAAAGGGCTCGGTTAAGAGGCGGGATGTTAAGTGTCAGGGTACCGCTGGCAAAAGCTGGGCGTGCAGGGATGCCTTCAATAATTTCACCGGCATCGTTGGTCCGATCTGCTTCACCAACCAGGTCCACCTGGAGATTGATGTTGGGATAGTAATCTTCTTTGATCGGGATTAGCAAGGTTGTGGTATCTTCTTCAACGATGAAGCGTTCGGTATAAACGATCCCACCGCGCGTGACTGTCAGCAGACCTTCGGCAGGGTTGAAGGGTGACTGAACGAGGACCTCTGCCACATCTCCTGCCTGGTAGGTTTCCTTGTTGGGGATCAGTGTGGCTGACTCTTGTTCCACCTCTCGGGTGGGAGGCAATTGCCCGCCGCTCACCCAGCGGTTGAACTGGCTTTGATTTTCTCTCCCGAGTTCATCTGTAACGAGGGCTGTGATCTGGTAGGTACCGCCAATCGGGGTTTCAAAGATGCAGGTGACAATGTCTGTTTGGGAGGAAACCAGGCATTCCTGGATTTCCACCTCTACTTCTTGCCACCGGCCTTTCTGATATTTCCATTCCAAACGGGCAGCTTGGACCACTATTGGCCGATCCGGTATCGGGTTGCCATCCAGGTCTGTGACAATCAGTTCCACTTCAATCGGCGAATTACGCTCTACAAAATAGGTTTCTGTGCGCATTCCGACATATTGGTCAGATGGATGGACCAGTAAACTGGTTGAACTGGCCCATGTTTGGCGGTTGACATCCTGGACGGAACCTTCGGCCTGCACACTATACGGGCGAGGCTCGCCTCGATTCTCAAACTCCATGTTCAGGTAATGCGTGCCGGTTGGATCTGTTCTGCCGGTAAAGGAGGTGTAGCTTGCACCTGAATCAAAGCCGTTGTAACCGAAACCTCCCTCGTAGAGGTAGCCTCCATAAAACCACCATGGGATCCATGTACCAAATGTAAAATCAGGCCAGTTGGGGGGCTGGTAGTTGGTGGGTGAGGAGGTGATGAACCAATTGACTTCCGCATTCGGCAACGGCCCTCCGGCATAGTACTCTGCCTGGACGGCTACAACGGCAGAGTCCTCTACGAAATAAGGTCCCGTGGTTTCGTTGCGGGCTGAGACATTGAATTCTGGCCGGCGAAATTCCTGGATCTGAAAAGAATGGTAGTACTGGTTGTTGTAAACATTGCCGAGGCTGCCAATGGCCGTTAGGTAAATTTGCGCATAGCCAAGTTTTACGTTTTCTGGCAGGGAAAAATTAAGATCAAAACCGCCGTAGGCATTCACCGGTACGCTGCCATTGGAGATTTCGTTTCCAAGCGGACCGATGACCTGGTAGGAGACTTCCCGAACCGTTTCGCCGACCAATTTAACATCGCCTTGCGGACCACTGATTATCCTACGCATCCAGCCCTTTACATGGACCTCTTCTGCGGGGCGGTACATCGCCCGGTCGTCAAAGACATACCAAACCAGGTTATCTGGTTCGGATATTTGCTGCCAGCGATCTTCGCCCCAATAGTAGCTAGAACGCGGCAGGAAGGCCGTATCAGAGCCTTTCTGGGCTTTCAGGTAGAGGATGCCCTCGTTCGGGACCTCAAAACGGGCGATGCCTGCTGAATCCGAAGTGGTCTGGATGCTGCCAGTATCTGAGTGGATGGATATTTCTTCCAGCGGAGCGCCGGTTTGCAGGTCAGTAGCCCACACGACCAGGTTGTTGTAATCTGAAAAGGCATCTAAACCGATCTGGGTAATCTGAACCCAAATATTTAGTTTTTCCCAATAACGATCCTGTTCAAAGAAACCTGTTGGTGGGCTGACCAGGACGATGAAGTGGCCGTAATCACCTTGCATGACCTCACTCAGGTCGATGCCGACCTCTGTGAGCTGATCATCTTTGGCTTCGATATCGATCCTCTTATCCATCACCAGTTTACCGGGTGGGGTTGCCGGCTGGTCGCTGCGGTTGAATTCCTGCATATAACTTTGGAAAGCAGGCCAATCGTCGGGAACTACGGAATAAACTTTCACATCCAGGTTTTTGTAATTGATGGTGTAGAGTGAAAGGATGGGGGACTTGGAAGCTGGATCTAAAGTTACCAGGATATCTTGCGGCCCAATGAGGACAGGTTCTGCTTTACCAACTTTGAAGGTCAGTTTTTCATCCCTGCCAAGCTGCTGACCAAATTTATCCGTGATGTCGGCATCGATCGTGACCCGGTAGGTAGTACTTCCCTGGGTGGCACCGCTGATGGAGATGCTGTTTTCAACGATGGAGATGGTAGCGCCAGGGATGCTGGGATCGACCGAGATCATCGTATCCTGGTAGACTTCTGGGTCAAGCGGGTTGTTGAAACGGATATAAAAAGGTGAGAGCGGATAGCAAACCTCGTTCTCAGAATACCAGGAGCAGGTATGTTCCTCAATTTTGAGCGGTGGGTAGGTGAAGAAGGAGAAGTTCTGTCCTGCAGGAGTGGTGATCGGCCCTTCCGCAGAGGGGGTTTCCGGGCCAACCATGATGTTGATTTCTGAATCTTTCGGGAGTGGTTTATCGGGTGCAAAGACCATCCAACGTCCTTCTGCAGCATTTTCTACCAGCCCGGAAATTTGCTCGTCTTTTTCATAAGCCTCCTCATCTGCCAGGGAGACCGAGAATGGTTCTCCGTCAGCGGTGGCTGTGATGGTGTCGAGGACAGTCTGGGGATTAATGCGCTGGTCGAAAGAGATAAAGATGAAGGGTTCGAGACCTTGCGGGCCATAATTGGGATACGATTGCTCAATCGATGGGGGAGGGGTGCGGAAAGTCCAGCTGACAGCTTCAGCGAGCGTGCCGCCAACCGCGGACTGTGTTCCGGCTGGAACGGAAATATTGAATAGGGTGGCCATTGGGAGCCGGTCGATTTGTTCGGAGGCGAAATTAAAGCGCAACGTGCGGGTTCCAACCCATGTCCAAGTGCCGGGGATATCAGGGGTGACATCCACGGGCACATCTTCCTCTGCTAACTGTGCCAGGGTGCCAAGGGGAACCATCGGTTGGTTGAAGGTGATATTGATGGTTGGGGCGATTGGCACTTCACCTTCCGGGGCATAGCGCAGCACCTGCAGGGGACCGCTGGTCACATCTGGTGGTTGGGCTTTTGGATCAATCGGGAAGGGTTGGTCGATGGTCTGTCCTGTGCGCGGGGGAGGGATGGGGTCTGCCGGGAGTTTAAAATCGACCTGGTCGTCCGCACCAACCTGGAGCTCTGGCAAACGCGCTAGAATGGCAGAGATTTCTTCCTCTGAGAGAGCGGAAGTTACCGCCTGCGGTATGGGTTCCTGTGCTTGATCTCCGGCAGTCCCATCACTGAGCGGAGCATAATCTCATCTCTTGGTGTCCAGGTAATCAACCCGGTCGCCTGTTGCAGCGCTTTGGTGTACAGTTCGATATTTGTGTCTCCTGCGGGTGAGTGTTCGATGTAGATGCCGTCAGGATCCATCCCGTTGAGAATGAGCAGCTTCTTTACTGCCTGCTTGTTGAAGGTGTCCTGTATCATATCGGCGAACGTATTCACGCTCATGTTGAAGAAGTCGGTCTGGTCTTGCGATAATGAAAGCGCGCCAATCTGATCCATGCCAAGCACAAGGAACTGAGCAAGCGAAGCCATCAGCATCCGCTTCTCATGTCGGCTGATGACATCCCCGGGAGCGTTCAGCCTGGAACTCTCCGCACTTGCCAGTCTCAAATCATATCCCTCTCTGAGTACCACGCCTCCCTGCTCATCCTGCCGTATTCTGCGCACTAACTGAACCGCCTCTTTATAGTCATCGCTGTTCGGATCTGAGCTGGCTGTGGCAGGCATGGTCAGAATAGGCATCCCAACCAGGTCGCGCTCGATGCCGATGGCTTCGATGGCGGTCATGTTCTTTGCGTAATAGTAGGGAATATAAGCAGGTCTGAGAATACTCACGCCTTCCGGGTTGTTGCGCTCGGTGGTGGTGCGGTAGTGCAGGCACTTCTCCATCGGCACGTAAGTTGGCTTTAATGATGCGTAGCTCTGTTGGTGAAAGCCGAGTATCTTGCCCTTTTCTTTTTCGTTGTCAATATCCCATCGGTAAATGGTATCTTGTCCCCTGAATGCGAATTTCTTCCACAGCATTCTGCCACCCACCCGCTCGTACACGATCTCAAACAACGAGAAGCCGAACGGGAGCATGGTCAGGGCTTCGGTGAAATGCTCCTTGATGGTAAACTGCATGTTTTCCTCAGCCTGCAGAAGCAGTTCCAGCCGGGGGTCATCCTGGTCATCTGCACGCCATTCCCAATCAACGCCCAGAACAGCCTGCTTGATGGCGTTCAGCAATGCGCCAATCACAGGGGAGTTCTTGCGCATTTCGTCAAATATCTTATACCCACCGCCAAATCCAGAGATGCGCAAGTCAGTCAAGAACTCCTGCTGCACAATGCCCCTGTATTCGACCAGCCCGCTCTCGCCGACTTCCTGTGTGGGTTGTTTCGGTAGTTTTATGTCCATTAGAACTTTCTCCATCTGGACCCGCCATCGTCTGGGGTGTCCAGTTCATATTTGCTTTTAGTTGAAGTGTTGACGGGTAGTTTAACGTCACCGCTTCTGAGGTCATTCCACGCCCAGAACGCAGCGTCAGCCAGGTCGAGCGGCTTGTTGGGGAAGCGGCGCAGNNAGTCAAACAACATCTGCTGTCCACGATGAACTTTTGAGCCATGACCAGCACCCGCCTTTGCTTCTGCGAATGGGGGAATAAATCGCTTTGTAAGTTTTTCGTTTTGAACCAGTTCATCAACAGCAACCCGGTAAACGGTCTGCCATGTATCACCACCCTGGTCTGTTTCAACTCCAAGATTCGAGGCTTTCAACTCGTACCCCTTACGAATAGCGCGCTTGATTGCATCTTCCGGGGAAGTGATCGCCTCCCATGAAAATAGGCGGTATATTGTGCCATCATCCGCGATGCCATCTGCCTGGATGCCCATGCTGTCACTCTCGTCTGTTGAAGTAACTGCCGGATCACACCACACTACCACACGCACAAGGTCAGGCACTTCGGATGGTTGGCAGTACCGAAA
>DNGN01000315.1 GCA_003486225.1 Chloroflexota bacterium | reverse complement strand
AAGCCTCGTTTAGCGGTCGTATTTTCAGGGTCCAGATTAAGCGCTGTTTGCAAGCAGTAAATGCGCTCTTTGGCAGAATCTACGACAGCGCTCATCCAGATCCAATATTGTGGATTGTTCTGGTCAGATTCGAGCAGCCTGGTCAGCAGGTCACGCGCTCTGCCTTTGTCTCCCTGACCCAGCGCTTCGACCGCTTCCTGAAACATGGTTTCATCTGCCATGGATAGATTGTATTACATGGTAGGAGTTGGGGCAAGCGAGAATGATTTCAATTACGTTGTTCGTGGAATTCTTCCACCTGATAAGTGCTCACCTGCAATTGCTTTTCACGCCACAACCCAGATTTCGCGCCCATTTTCTGGCACAGGTGGTTGAGAAACTCGGCCGGATCAGGAACCTTATCCCAGACCTGCGGAAGGAACGTGGCCCGACGCGAGCCATCGCGCAGCAACACGCCATCCATTCCAGGACGCAGCCTGGTGAGCAAATCTTCGGGAGATGCGTATATGAGCGGCTCAGGCGTGGTCAACCGCGAGACCTCGATGTGAATGTCCGGCAGTTCTTCGGGTCTGACGGGGGGAAAGCGGAAGTCGCTCATGGCAGCGGCCACAGCATGCTCACGCACATCTTCAGCCAACGGCTGGTAAGGTTCGAGCGTCCCGATGCAACCACGCAGGTTCCCGTTAATGGTCAATGTGACGAATGAGGCGCCCAGCCTCTGCAAGCGTGAGGGCATGGACTCCAAATCAAGCGATGGGAGAGCTTCCCCTTTTACGCCCCTTTCCAAGGCTTCACGCGCAAGGCGCAAAAGGACATCTTTCTCATCCGAGGTCAGTTTATCTGTGGCCATTTCTTACCTCACTTATAACTTCCAGCGCGGAGCCCCCATATTTCCTGGTTCAATCACTCGCCTATCCGACGATAGCCTCGATCATAATATACCAACGGCAGCCCATTGCCATGGCTTTTCACAGCGACCACTTCAGCCAGGAAAAGCGTGTTCGTGCCAACCGGGATGGTCTGCGTAACGCGGCAATCGAACCAGGACAGACCGCCTTTGACTAAGGGCGCGCCAGTGATCAGTGTTTCGGTATCGACACCGGCTAACCGGTCTTCTCCATCCGGCACCAATCCGGCAAAACGATTGGAGAGTTCCTCCTGGTCAGCACTAAGAATGGTGACTGCAAAAGCACGGGATTTCCAGACCAGGGTGTGGGTGCGGCTGTCTGTTTGTATCGAGACAACAACCTGGGGAGGGTTGAGAGAGATTGATGTGAAAGAGCTGACCGTCATGCCGTGGGCTTCAGCGTTGTGAACTGCGGTTACGATGGTCACACCGGAAGACCAGGCACGCATGGCTTCGCGCAGGGCATCCGGGGAGAGTGGTGATGTTTTATTCATGGACTCATCATAGCGAGAAGGACGGGAGAAGTCAAGACAGAAATTTTGACCCCAAACTTTATTCTGACAAAACCCGACCCCACTTCTGGCAGCCTTATTTAGTTAAAAGTCAATGCCCCTTTTTTTTCACTGAGTTATTGACACAGCACCCTTTGATTTACTTCACGCAGCGAAACCCTAGGCTTCCCGTATCCAGGCTCTTGGCCCGCTCCCAAACCCTGCCATCATAGACAATGATGTAAGCCTTTTCCGCGTTCACTTCCGTGGATGTCCACCAGTATATGACCGGAGAGTATTGATCCCAGAGGGGGAATTCTTTATCCGGCCTAAGTTCATACTCCGCACGCGCAGTCTTTTCATTCCACACCCCGCGGCTGTTCTCCCCATGCAGCGCCATCGAGCGGACCGCTTCATCCACGCCTGGCAGGCGCCAGATATTCTGCGGCTGGGAAGCAAGCGTTTTTCCAGCCTGGTCCAACCATTGACAGGACCTCTGGGCTTCAATCCAATGGGTCCCTTCACGCGGCCAGCCGGGACCAGCAGGAGCCCACGTCAGCGTGACCCCGTTTCCACGCACGATCTGGGTTTCAAGGCTGGTTTCACCGATGCGCCGGGATACCCGATACCCAGGCAAGGCACCCGACACCAGGGTCACCAACACAGGCAATGCGATCATCCAGCGCGCGGCCACTTTTTTTGAAGGCAGGCGTCCATACCAGTAGAGCAGGCCAATTCCAATCAGTGGGATCAGTCCGAGCAAGAGCACCGTGTTTGAGCGGATGTCAAAAAAGAAAGCTGCGAACAACGCAACCGCGATATGAAATCCGCCGCCAACGCGAGGCCAGTAGATGGAAACAAGGCCAATCAGCATGAAGATCAGCATGGGACTCAGATACTGGAGAAGCGTAAGCCCAAGGTTCTTCAGCAAACTCTGGTAGTACCAGCCTTCATGAAAAGTCTCGTTCGCCCCCCAAAAAGCCCACAGGCAGGCAATTGCGATCGAAAAAGCAACCGCAATCCACCCCATGCGCTGATGTTTGTTCAAGTTCTTCAAGAGTATTTCCTTTCTGAACTAGTCCTGCCCATTTCTGGAATGCGCGTTTCTTCCTTATAGTATAAGTCCAGATCTTTGAAGGTGACGCAGTGCCTCTTCTCGCGGCAGGATCGGACCG
>DNGN01000189.1 GCA_003486225.1 Chloroflexota bacterium | reverse complement strand
AGGGAGACAGCCTGCCAGAAAGCATTATGGGTGTCTGGCCGTCCATAGGTATCGAAAATTAGCTGGGACCTCCTCGGGCGTTCTGTGCTTCCCTCCGCATCAGGAGTGGTGGGCGGCCGGTAGGTATTATCATTAATCCCGAAGGTTACAAAATCGTCGTAACTATAGACTGCACCAGCCCAGATCACCCCGGCCTGGATATCCGGTTCGATGAGCATAGCTCGTAAGACCAGGTTGCCGGCCATGCTGTGGCCCCACATCCCAATCCCCTGTGGGTCGATGATGTCCAGTTTTTGCAGGCTTTTAAGCGCGCTGATCGAATCGATGGTGTAACCGGGGGAAAAGTATGACCCGGTCGCTTCTCCTTGCGACTGTCCATGTCCGCGGTAATCGATCTTGAAGACCACAAACCCGCGTCTGGCCAGGTAATCTACATAGGCATTGTACCGTTGTGTTGTGCGGTATGTGGCAGGGGGGATATAGCCGTGATTGAAGACGATCGCTTTAAACCCACCGGGTGGTGGGTCTCCAAAGGGAATTGTCAGCAAGCCGAAGATCTTGCTGCCTTCCGAGAAATAGCTCACCAGGTGTTGGTGGTAGTTGTAGCGGTCTGCGAGTTTTTCCTCGAAAGTGATCTCACTCCCAGCAATCTCCAGCTCCCGCAGGTACTGGATGGTGATCTCCTTGCCAATATCAAAAACAATCGGTGTAGGTGTCGGAGTTAGCGTTACCGTGCTGGTTGGGGAAGCTGTCAAGGTGGGGGTGATTTTGGTTTGGGTCGGCACTACATTGGTGGTGATGGTCACCGAGCGAGGATCAGTGCCTGCCAGGTTTGTGGCTGAGGGAACAGCCATGCCAACTTTTGCGCTCAAGTTGCAGCCCGCGGTTAATAAAACAAAAATGAGACAGAATAAGGAAGAAAGTTTTTTGGCAGACATACCAGGTTATCCTCACTGAAGTTTACCGCAATTCCCGCAAATGATGGCTGGAACCAGCCTGCAAGGGAGATCAGCTCCCCCGGCTTGTAAGTCAATTTGCCTTTGATTATATTTTAATCTGACAAAACTTGTAGTATTTCACAAAAATATGGGATAATTAACGCGAAGCCATCTCATCTTAAATATTTAGCTTCAGAAGGGTCCTGGAAAGGAGAATCAGATGGGTCTTAATATTCTTATCGTGTTTGTTGTTGGGTTATTGGCGGGTTGGCTGATTGAGTGGGTCATCGATTGGGCCTATTGGCGGCGGCCTAAAAAAGCTGCCCCTCCAACGCAATATCAGTCCAAAATTCGGTCTTCTGCTCCCAAATCTGCTACCCAAGAACAAATGTACTCGCGTGTTGATGACCTGTTCTCCAAAAATCCGATGCTGGGAGATGCGATGGCATCGCTGTTATCTCGCCCCGAAACGATGAGCAAACCTCCAGAAGTGATGGCAGCCAAAGTGCAAAATGGCTTGGCAGTTTGGTTCGATGATGTCATGGACCGATCTTCAGGGGACTATAAGCGGAGGGCCAGCAAATGGGCACTGCTTTTGGGAACTCTGATGGCTTTTCTTTTGAATGTGGATAGCATTGAAATTGCCACCCGCATGTGGCAGGAGCCGACTCTACGACAAGTGATCGTAGCGCAAGCCCAGAATGTTCCGGGAACAGAATCTCAAGGTTCTCTTGACGAGTATATCGAAGAGGTCAACCAGTTGGGCATCCCCGTTGGCTGGACGACTGTAGAACCCCAGCCTGGACAAGAATGCGGCTGGATGCCAGGGGAGCCAGTGTACCCGGCCATCTGGTCAAATAATGGCTGCAATATCCTGCTAAACCTTCCACGCATGGATGATGGATGGGGGTGGTTGATGAAATTCTTTGGCTTGTTGATTAGTGGGATTGCAGCGGCGCAAGGCGCTCCCTTTTGGTTTGACCTGTTGAAGAAAGTGCTGAATATGCGTTCGACTGGCCGCGCTCCGAGAACGGCTCAGAGCGAATCTGCCAGTTTTGAATAAGGGAGGATAACCTCATGTATCTGGATGCTATACTTGAAGTTGCTATTGGCTTGATTTTTGCCTGGTTGGTGCTGAGCATTGCTACGATGCAGATGCAGGAATGGATCAGCAGTCTCTTTGGTTGGCGGTCTCAACTGCTGGAAGATTCTCTCAAGCGGATGCTGAAAGATGACGATCTGGTGAATGATTTCTACAACCATCCGATTATTTCGTCCTTATCTCAACCAGGCCGTAAACCCTCCTATATTCCTTCGGATCGATTTGCTCAATCGCTGTTTGATGTACTGTTCAATACGCCTTTTGAAGCCAAACCTAAAGTTACTGCCAAGTTGCAGGACGTTAAGGGAATTGGTCCAGAGTCGGAAAAAAGGCTGAATGAGAAGGGGATATTTACCATAGAAGATTTGGTTCAACTTACGCCGGAGGCTTTGCAAAAAATTATCCACCCAGGTTATGAGCGTATTGCCGACGAAGAAGAGATCCTCAACCGGGCCAATCAACTCCTCAACCCGGACGAGTGAAATGGGGACTCATGGATGACCTGAGAAAGTGGCGGACATACGATACCGTCAAACTGGTGATCGCGATCATCTTGCTGAGCGTGCTGATCTGGTTCATNNCCCATAAGCAGCACTCCCACACCGTCTGTAACTGTGACACCTACATCAACTGCCACGCATACCCCGACTCTCACCGCTACAGCCACCACCACCTCCACAGCTACCAGCAGCCCAACACCGACCCTGACTGCCACAACAACTTCAACTGCAACCGTCACGGCTTCCCTGGATGCATGTTCGCTGGCATTGCAAAGCAGGTTGGAGGTTGGGATGACGGCAATTGTACGCACCAATTTAAATCTGCGCGCTTCACCCGGTATGGACCAGGAGATCATGCTTGTCCATTTGCCTGGGATCCGCCTTGAAATCATTGGCGGTCCGTTTTGTATTCCCTATTTAGATGGTGCCTATCGGTGGTGGCAGGTGCAGCGACCGGATGGCCAGATCGGATGGTCTGCAGAGGGGTCATTGAACCGTTTCTACTACTTCCTGGAACCATAAAAATTTCCATTTTTNNTGGCAAGGTTGGATTTTTGCTTAGCAATTTGTAATTTCAATATTCTATCGTGAGATCAAAACATACCTATTAAAAACGATCTATAGGAGGATGAATGTCAAAAGATAAGTACGAAACCATGGGCCAGCAGTTCGGACGGCGTTCCTGGGCTGAGCCATGGAAAATTAAGATGGTCGAGCCGATTAAGATGATCAGTCATGGGGAACGATTAAAAGCTGCCGAAGAAGCCGGTTTCAATACCTTTTTGCTGCGCTCGGAAGATGTATACATCGATTTGTTAACTGACAGCGGCACTAGTGCCATGAGCGACCGGCAATGGGCTGGCATCATGTTGGGTGATGAAGCGTATGCTGGCAGCCGGAATTTTTACAACCTTGAGAATGCAGTTCAGCAGTATTATGGCTATAAGTTTGTGATCCCTACGCACCAGGGCCGCGGTGCAGAGCACTTGATCAGCCAGGCAACCATCGAAAAAGGNNTGCGATCAGTACGGCATCCGCATCTATCTGGATGCCACCCGCATGTTTGAAAATGCCTACTTTATCAAAGAACGTGAAGAAGGCTATGCGGATAAATCGGTGGCTGAAATTTTAAAAGAATTTTGCAGCTATACGGATGGCGCTTGGATGAGCGCTAAGAAAGACAACCTTGTCAATATCGGTGGCTGGCTGGCGGTCAACCACGAAGAAGTAGCAGAGAAAGCCCGTAATATGGTGGTGGTTTACGAAGGACTGCATACCTACGGCGGCATGGCTGGCCGCGACATGGAGGCCCTGGCGATCGGAATTGCCGAGGGGGTGCAGGATGACCAGATCGCGGCCCGCATTGGACAGGTGCGCTATTTGGGTGAGCTGCTTCTGGGTTGGGGGATCCCGATCATGGAACCGATTGGTGGTCATGCAATCTTTCTGGATGCCAAGCGCTTTTACCCCCAAATCCCCCAGGATCAGTTCCCAGCCCAAACCCTGGCGGCTGAACTGTATATCGACTCGGGCGTGCGTTCAATGGAGCGTGGCGTTGTCAGTGCTGGCCGGGATCCTGAAAGCGGCGAGCATCGCTATCCCGCTCTTGAACTGACCCGCCTGACCATTCCGCGCAGGGTCTACACCCAGGCGCATATGGATGTGGTTGCCGAAAGCATCAAAGCCGTTTTTGATGTGCGCGAGCAAACCAAAGGCTTGGAGATGGTTTACGAACCGACTTACCTGCGCTTCTTCCAGGCACGCTTCAAGAAACTCTAAGGGAAAGCATCCCGATTTAATTACTGGTTAGTATACATGTCTTTCTGAAGTTCACGACTGTCCCGCAGAAATGCGGGACGGTTTTCTTCATGACGATCAATGTTACAATTACTGAGGGTGCAGAAATCCTCTTAAAATATTGTCTTGAAGCTAATGGTAAAAGATATCTTTTCAATCTTGGCTGATCTATCCATACAGTATCAACGAATTAACCATGTCCCTGTGTATACGAGCGAACAGGCGAGAGCCCTGGTGCCTAAAACCGACGCGGCCTCTGCAAAAAACCTGTTTCTTAAAGATAAGAAGGGAAAAAACCATTACCTGCTGGTTTTTGATGATCTAAAAATGGTTGATTTTGACCGCCTGTCGGGTCAGGTCGGCTCAACCAGGCTATCCTTGGCTTCTCCCAGGCGGCTGGATGCATTCCTGGGGGTAGACCCAGGGGCGGTATCTTTGCTGGCTTTGGTCAATGATCCTGATCAGAAGGTGCAGCTGCTCATGGACCTGGATTTATGGAATGAAGAATTTTTGCAGGTTCACCCGCTGGTGAATTCTGCAACACTGGTAGTAGCCATGGAGGATATAAAGCGCTTTTTGCAGGCTGTGGGGCATAAAGTTTCCCTGGTTGAGATCACTTGAGAATTTCCTATTCAAAATTCCAAATTTTGGTTTGAATGATTGCATTTTACACTGCCAGGCTGTAAACTTTAACAGCTAATGCTTTCCCTGAAAACCAGAAACGGGATATTGAACTCAACATTTGGTTAATGATCCAGAGCAAGGCGGAGAAAACATGGCTCCAAAAATCAAACTTCGTGAGTATACAGATTTTGATTCGAATGCTGTCGGCATTCTGATTGCAGATACATTCCTGGAGTACAACTTATCCTTTGCCGATTCGGAAAACCAAAGGCTTCTGATGGGCCCATTTTTTTATGCCAGGTCTGCGGACCTAAGCCACCAAAAAGCGATCAAGGAAGCTTTGCAATCTCCGATGGCTTATCTCGCTGAATCGGATGGCCAAATTGCGGGAATTCTGCGAGGGCGCGAGGGGCGATTGGCCAGTTTATTTGTGGCNNTACAGGAAAGTTGGGGAAATCCTTACGACCAAAAGCTTTGATGGGGATGGTCTACCCTATCAGCCGATGGAAAAAACTATCTAACCTCTGATATATTTGCTCAGCGATTGTCAGAAAGACCTGGGTTTCATTGCTCCAGCAAGTTGGAACGGTTCTTACGGCGGTCCAATAATTCCTGGATCTTGGCATTCTTCTCTCTGGTGAGTGGGTTGAACCATGCCAGCAAAGCGGCAGCCAGCAGCATTAAGCCACTGACAAAGGAGATCAGGATGCGGATCATCAGGACAGCGCTCTCTGGTTGATTGAAGTGATCGACTCCGCTTGGAGGGTTTTGATAGCCGGATAAGCCCAGCAGCTGCAAGGTGATGAAAATTACCAGGGCAGTGGCAATTTTCCGGATAAAAGCCCGTGCGCCGTAATAGATGCCTTCCTGTCGTTTTCGGGCGCGCAGTTCATCCCATTCGATGATATCTGGAAACATGGCATCTGGAAACACGTATGCTGACCCGACCCCAATCCCGGCGAAAGCTCCCAGAACCAGGAGCGAGTTAATCTGGCCGGGCTGCACGAAAAAGATGCTCCCCAAAACTACAGCAAGGAAGACCATACCGATCACGTAGGCATCCCGTTTGTTTCTCCTGTGGGAAAACCTGATCCAGAAAGGCACCGATAGCATGCAGACCAGCATAAGAATACCAAAAAAGGCGGATTCGAGGGCAAGGTCCATCCCGAATAGGTGGGCCTTTGCCAGTAAATCCCCATTTGCTACCCGATAGAGTAAAAAGAAAGGGAAGACGACCGCGACCATATCCAGCATTGTCCAATTAAGCAGGAAAATGACCGCAACAAACCGGAAGGGGACATTGCTCCAGGCAAGTTTAAGGGTTTGAAATACGGAAACGGTTTCAGGTTTTTGTTGAGATGAATTCTCCCGGATAAAGAAGAAAAGTAGCAGAAAAAAAACAGCAGCTATGGTGCCGAAAATTGCTGCGGCTGTCATATATCCCTGTTTTTGAGAATTACCGGAAGCAATGGCCGAATCGATGATCAGGGGTGCGATGATAACCACAGTAAGAGAACCGACTAATTGGAAGGCAGTGCGGAAACCTGCCAGTGATGTGCGCTCGTCGTAATCTTTACTGATCTCTGGCATCAGTGAGAGGTAGGGAATGGCGATCAGCGTCCCAAGCGTATCCACGATCATAAATGCAAAGGTGACATATACGATCAGGGCCAGCTGGCTATCCCACTCTGGGGCAGCCCACAGCAGCACAGAAGAAAGTCCGAAAGGAAGGGCAAAGAAAAGCAAAAATGGCCGTCTGCGTCCCCATCGGGTTCGAACCCGGTCGCTGAGAGTGCCGACGAGCGGGTCGTTGATGGCATCCCAAATTAAGCCAACCATTGCCCCAATCGAAGCAAGCTGGGGATCCAGGCCAACCGTATCGGTCAGGTAGATGACAAAAAACAGAGACCGCATCATGGATATGGATGCTGGTCCAAATTCTCCTGACCCATAAAGTAACTTTACCCAAAAGGGTAGCTTTCCGGCAGTATTAACTTTCAAATGTTTACTTCTTAAGAACTGGGATTTGGTGGGTATTAGTATGATTATAATCTCGATTTTCCCAAAACCACAAAAAAATTTGATATGATCTGTTTAAGGATAAAAGCATTAGCCTAGATCAGGCTGCCTGCCGATTTTAATAATGGTACCATTTTTGATTGGGCGATCATGGATCAGGAGGAAATATGGATCTGCAACTAAATGATAAAGTAGCGCTGGTTACTGCAGCTTCGAAAGGGTTGGGAAAAGCTGCCGCCTTTGAACTAGCAAAGGAAGGTGCGAAAGTGGCCATGTGTGCCCGTAGCCAACAGCTGGAAACCACCGCCTCGGAAATTTGGGCGAAAACCAGGGCAGAGATCCTGCCTGTGAGAGCGGATGTTACCAAGCAGGACCAGGTTGAACATCTGGTTAAGGCTACCTTGCAAAAATTTGGACGGATCGATATCCTGATCATCAATGCCGGTGGACCTAAACCGGGTGGATTCTTGGACCTGGAGGTAAACGATTGGGAAGCGGCCATCCAGCTGACATTAATGAGTGCCGTTCGGTTGAGTTACGCTGTGACCCCTCACATGCTGGCCCAAGGGGAGGGGAGTATCGTGACCACTCAATCCGTTTCCGTCAAACAGCCCATTGATAACCTGGTCTTGTCTAATTCTTTGCGGATGGGCGTGGTAGGGCTGATGAAGACGATGGCAAACGAATTAGGCCCCAAGGGGATCCGGGTCAATTCGATCAATCCCACCTATACCTGGACGGACCGCGTGGAACAACTTATGACGGATCGGGCAAACCGGAGCGGCAGGAGCATAGAAGAGGAGACCGAAATGCTGACTGGGACGATTCCGCTTCGCCGCATGGGAACAGTGGAAGAATTCGGCCGTGCGATTGCCTGGCTGGCTTCTCCTGCGGCATCGTACATTCATGGTCATGCCTTGATGTTTGATGGCGGAGCAACCCGAGCTTCGTTGTAACACGAAGTCTCGCTTCCTAGATGAGTCACTGGCACTAAGCAGTTGCTTTTCTAAAGTCGTGCTATGGCCAGGCCAGGAATGATTTATCGTGAGATTGGGGAAATTCAACATCCAATCTACATGCTTGAAGGTGTAATATAGAATTGGTATTACCACGCCATTGGTTGAGCCAGTGAGCCACAAAAGCTTTTTGATCGAGGAGATTTGATATATGTCTGAGGAGAAAAATTCATTTAGGACGATTGTCCATCCAACTCCTCCACCCTTACTGCATGTATCTGGGTCGCATCTCCAGATGGGGCAGCAGATTGGTGAAAGCCGCCGGGACTCTGTGCAGCATAGTGTTGAAAATGCGCATAGACTATTGGGCACAGCCTACAGTGAATTGAAATTAAGCTGGGAAGGTGCCCAGATCCAGGCCCGGAAATATTTGCCTTTTGCCCAGGAGCGCTATCCACAATATGTGGATGAGATGCAGGGGATTGCTGAAGGTGCAAATGTACCGTTCAACGAACTGCTTGTGGTGAATGTGATGGAAGCTTTAACCACAGATGCCCTGCACCTGACGCGCTGTTCGAGCCTGGCGGTCAATGATGATTGGACGGCGAATGGAAATGTTTTGGCTGCTCATAATGAGGACTGGCTGGCGATGGACGAGGAAGATGTCTTTGTGATCCATGCCACCCCAGATACCGAGCCTCCGTATCTGGCGATGACTTATGGCGGTTTGATCGCCAATGTGGGATTCAATGCCTATGGCATTGCTCAGCTGATCGATTCGGTCTACCCCAATGATTCCAGGATCGGCATCCCGCGTCTGGTTGTTTCCAGGGCTGTATTGGCGGCTAAATCACCTGAGGAAGCCATCCAACGGGCCTTGATACCTCACCGGGCGGCTGGCTACAACCATTTAATTGTGCATGAGAGTGGGGAGATCTACAGCGTTGAAGTCTCAGCGCGACTTTTTTCACTGCTCTACGGGGAAGATGGATATTTGGTGCATACCAATCATTATCTCTCACCGACAATGCAGGAGATTGAAGATAATTCAGATGGGCTGATCTCCTCTCGTGTGCGGTATTTCCGGGCAAAACGGTTGTTAAATCAATCCAAACGGCATACGATCAAATCCCTTCAATCAATCCAATCCGATCATGTCAATTATCCAAATTCGATCTGCCGGCACCACAGCGGAGGCTGTGATGCCGTGGATTGTGAGAAAACCATCAATGCGCTGGTGATTGACCTGACGAATCGAGAGATGCATATTGCCTGGGGTAACCCGTGCCAAAACAGCTATACTGTTTACCACCTGAATGCTTAAACTTTTCAGGGCATAAATGATCGCTGGATTAACTCGCCGAACTGTAAGTGGACATTCCCAAAAATGGCAGACCAGTTATACATGCCCGTAATAATCACGGTGCACGGCCACAGAGTAAGCATAATCCAGCAGCGTGCCCCAACTGAAGATTGGCAGATCGATTTCGCGCTGGATCGCTCTGGCGAAGGGCTGCATGCCGGTGCATTCTAGCATCAGAGCACCCATGTTGGGGTGTGCCTGGACAAAATCGACCGCAACTTGCACAAAGTCCCGCTCTGCTTTGTCGTAATTGGACTGCGGAATCTCCGGCCGGACGGGGGCGTACCATAAACTTTCAAATTCCGGGCAGCGGCCATCATCCTCAGCCCCGGTGATGACATAATTGCTCCCCGGACGAATCCCCACGGCTTCCAGGTGCGCTGGCAGCAGCTGCGATTCCCTGGCCACCAGAATGCCGACCACTTTCTCGGGTCCGATCAGTTGCTGGGCCAAGGGAACCTGGAGCAAGCTGGACATAAAAACCGGGACATCGACATATCCGGCAATATGCTTCTGAAAATAAGCAAAGTAGCCGCATTCGGCAGCGATTGCCCGGCATCCCATCTTTTCCAATTTCTTGGCTGCTTTTTTTATGGGTTCAGCCAGCGGTTCTTTGTCTTCTCCGTGCACCAGTGCCCAGATATCTACGCCCTCGACGATTTCATATTGGATCGGGAATGGAAAAGCGCTGGCATTACGCACATCTCCTGGAAACCCGGGATAGACATCATCTAAGATGATGATCCCCAATCCCATCCCGTAGCAGCGGTGATCTTTGCGGGCTTTGATATGATTGATCCCCATATCTCGATTGACATACATGGCAGTCCTCCTTGTAAAAGACCTAATTTCTATTCTTTATGCTCTTTTTGGGCATGCTGGTCCCTAGCCAACCACGCTGTCGATCAGCGCTTGAATCTTTCGAGCTGTCGAGTCAGGCAGAGGTTCCGGTTTGTGCTCATCCAGGATTTTCTCGATGCGTGCCTTGGCGCGCTGGCGCAAGGAGGACTCACCTGCTTCGGACCACTCCTGGTAATTTTTGCGGTTGAGCAGAGTGGGGTACCAGTCCTGCCGGAAGTGTTTGTTGGTGTGATCCAGAGCCAGGAAATCATCATCCAACCCGACCTCGTCGATCTGGTCGATGGCTAGGGTTTCGTCATCCACAACCACCCCCTGCATGAAACGCTTGATCCAATGGATGATCTCATCGGCCATTACGATCATTTCCAAGGAATTGGTCAACCCGCCTTCCATATAACCTACATCGTGGATCAGGTGGGAACCAGCCAGGGTTTCGGTAAGCAGTGACAAGGACATCTCTGCGGCAGCCTGCTGGTCGGGCAGCTTCGAATCTGAGCAGCCACCCAAACCGAAGATCGGCAGACCGTAGTAATGAGCCATTTCCACGCATAACACCCGGTTTTCCGGTGCGGCGTAGATATCCAGCATACTGCTCATGTCCAGCATATCCTGTGTGCCGCCGCTCAGGATGATGGGTGCCCCCTGGCGTTTTAATTGGGCAATCACCAGGCCAGCGAGCTCTCCTGCATTGGCATATGCCACTGCTCCTGCCGGGGTGATCGGTCCGTTCGCGCCGCGCAGTACCACCGGTGTGTAGGTGGTTGGAAGACCTTTCTCCGCCATAAACAGTAATTTTTGCAAGGATTCCTCATTGTGCACCAGCGGGGCGGTCACGTTAATGTATAAGGCACACAGCGGGTTGCGGCGCAGAGCTTCTGCTCCGCCAGCGACCAGTTCAGCCATCTCGATGGCATGCACACAACCTTGAAATTCTGTGGTCACAAATAGAATTGGCTTGGTGGAGTTGCTCAACATGGCTTGCATCTGGTACAGGTCTGCAAACTCCTGATCCACATCCCCGGCAAGGTTCAGCGACATGAGGAAATCGATATTCGGCAAAGCGTCCAGCACCCGAATCCCTTCGCGGATATCCTGGATGGTCCCCGGACGGCGTTCACCGGTGCGGAAATCAATGATGTTCGGGCAGTCGGAGCCCGGCCCATAAAAGACATTGTTTCGTTCTAGCGGCATCACCCGATCGCCGTTCCGGTTTGCCAGTACCACCCGTTTTGGCGCAACACTCAGTGCCCATTCCACCAAGCTGGCAGGGATGCGCACACGATTGCCTCCGGTTACCTCTGCCCCTGCTTTGCGCAGCAGTTCCACTGCCTCGGGTAGATGCAGCCGTACTCCTGTGCGTTCCAGAATTTCTAGGCTGGCGAAGTGCATACGCTCTAATTGATCTTCGGATAATTTTCGGAAGATAGGCGCGCCGATGGTTTGATAATTGCTCTGGGTAATTTTCATTTGTTTTCTCCGTAGTAATGATGTTCTAGCATAGTATAATCCAAGTGGCACAGTGTTCGTATATGGAAAAAGGTGCTTTTTGGTGAATGGTTGGAAAACTTTTCCGCAGGTTGCCATGTTTTTGGAAGTGGTAAGAGTTTATCCAGCCCAAAAGTCAGCTGTTTGGCTTCTTAAAACAGCAATATCCTAATTGTGAGGGTATACCTTTGAATAAACCCAAATATTCTGAGACCAACCGGGGGGCGATCCAATTCCGTAGTTTGACGGAAGAGCAGCTTGAAAAATTACACGACGCCAGTTTAGAAATTTTGCAGCGAACAGGAACCCGATTTTATGACGAAGAAGCCTTAGCGCTTTTGAAAAAGGCCGGGGCAAAAGTATCTGATGGGAACCTGGTGCATATCCCACCCGACCTGGTGGATTGGGCGATCCGAACTGCACCAAAAGATATCCCGATCTATGATCAGACAGGCCGCCAGACCATGCTGCTGGGTGGTTACCGCAGCTTTTTTGGGGTTGGTTCCGATTGTATGCATATTTATGATTTGGACAGCGGGAAAAGGCGTTTGGCGGTGCTGGATGATGTGGTCCGGGGAGTCCGTTTGGTAGATGCCCTCGCTGACCTCGATTTTGTGATGTCGATGTTTTTGCCAAATGATGTTCCTGAGGATATCTACGAACGCCGCCAGATGGCGGTCATGCTGCAGGAAAGCACCAAACCAATTGTGTTTGTCGGAATCGAGGAGCAGAGCACCATCTTTGCGATCCAGATGGCCTCGTTAGTAGCGGGTGGATTAGAGGAATTGCAGCAGCGGCCATTTATTATTAATTATGTGAATACAGTTTCTTCCTTGAAGCATAACCAGGAAAGTGTGCGCAGGATGTTGTATGCAGCGGAGCGAAATATCCCAACCATTTATGCCCCTGGTAATAGTCCTGGGGTGACTTCTCCAATGACCCTGGCCGGAAGTCTGGCAGTGGGCAACGCAGGTCAGCTGGCGGGGTTGGTGCTTTCCCAGATTAAACGCGAGGGATCACCGCTCTTGCGCAGCAACCCGGGTGGGTTTGCCATGGATATGCGCTCTATGGTCTCTTTGTACACTGCCCCGGATGTTGGACCATATGGTTGGGACCTAACTCACTATTACGGTATCCCAACTTTTGGTGCGGCAGGCTGTAGTGATTCGAAAATCTTCGATGGACAGGCTGCGGCAGAAGCCGCCTTGACCCTGTTCGAGAATGCTGTTAATGGTGTCAATCTGGTGCACGATGTTGGCTATCTGGATTGTGCCATGACCGGATCTCTGGAGCTGGTTAGTTTTTGTGCTGAAGTGATCAGCTGGCTGCGCCAATACTTGAAAGAGATCGAGATCAACGATGAGACCTTGGCGCTGGATCTGATTCATGAGGCTGGGCCCGATGGACACTTTCTGGAAGCCGAGCACACCCTCCGGCATGTGCGGGAAGCCTGGACGCCGAAAATCATGGACCGCCTCGACTTTCCTCGCTGGGAAGATAAAGGATCGACCACTTTGCAGCATCGGGCCAACCTGCACGTGAAAGAGATTCTTGAAAATCACCGGGCAGAACCCTTGTCCAATCGGATCATCGAAAAATTGGAGGCGATTGTCCAGCATCCAGATAACTGATCCCTAGCCAGGAGTTCTGAAGGCATGGCGTGAAGGTAAAAGCATGAAAGCTGTTCGTTTAGTTGAGGTCAATAAACCGTTAGAGTTACAAGAAATCCCTGTTCCACAGATCGGCCCGTTGGATGTGCTGGTCAAGGTCA
>DNGN01000039.1 GCA_003486225.1 Chloroflexota bacterium | reverse complement strand
TCGCAGCGTTGCGCCGGTGCTGTTTCGTTTAATTTGGGATGCATTCTAAAAGTGGTACCCATAGTGCCAATTCTAACCCTTTTGAGGGCTTTGGTATAGAAACATTTTGATGCCTAATCTTTCCAACGAGTTAGTTCTAGAACCAGGGGGAATGATGATTTCAAAAGGCTGCAAGCGATCAAGCATAAAAAACCGTACCAGGCAACTGGTCTGCTGCCTGGTACGGGGTTTTTGGGGTGATGGTGTTAATTACAATACGAATGGTGGGGAGAAAAGTTTCAGGGCAGCTGGTAGAGCTCAACCAGCACACCGCCGGTGCTTTTCGGGTGGATGAAGGCGTATTTTGTGCCGTTCTCCCGCGTGCGGGGAGCCTCATTGATCAGGAGCACCTGATGCTCGCGTAGAGTCTGCATCATGGCCTCAATGTCAGCTACCTCGAGGCAGATATGGTGAATACCACCGCCGTGTTTTTGCAGATAGCGGCCCAGGCCGGTTTCGGGGTCGGTCGGCTCGACGAGTTCGATCTCGCTCTCCCCGGTGGGGAAGAAGGCCACCCGGGCGCTCTCGGCGGGAACCTCCTCAAGCTGGTGGAGCTCTAATCCAAGCGCATCCCGCCAGAAGGGCAGGGCATCTTCGATGCTTTCGACAAGAATGGCAATATGGTTGATCTTTGTCATTGATTTTCCTCTAAGGGGTGGTTACCCCTGTGCCTGGTATTCGCCCCATTCTTTACGAAGCAGGCCGCAGATTTCACCCAGGGTGATCTGGTGTTCAACACATTCGATCAGTACCGGCATCATATTTTGGCTGGAACGCGCAGCTTGTTCCAGGTGTGTGAGCAGTTCGCTGACTCTCGTTTGGTCCCGGTTCTGGCGCAGGTTTTTGAGTCGGGTGCGGGCATCTGCCTCGATAGACGGGTCCACGGCCAGGCGTTCCAGGTCGACCTGTTCCTCAACCTGGTAGGCATTGACCCCAACCACCACTTCTTCCTGGCTTTCCACGGCTTGCTGGAACTTGTAGGCCGCATCATTGATCTCGTTTTGAATATACTGCCGTTCAATGGCTGCCAGGGCACCGCCCATTTCGTCGATGCGCTGGATATAGGCATTGGCTTGGGCTTCGATCTGGTCGGTGAGCTCTTCAACCAGGTAGGAACCTGCCAGCGGGTCCACCGAATCGGCTACCCCGGATTCATTGGCGATGATCTGCTGCGTGCGCAGAGCGACGCGTACCGACTTTTCGGTGGGCAGCCAGAGTGCTTCATCCATGCTGTTGGTGTGCAGGGACTGTGTCCCACCCATGACCGCAGCCAGGGCCTGCAGGGCAACCCGGACAACATTGTTCTCGGGCTGCTGGGCAGTCAGGGTAGAGCCGGCAGTCTGGGTGTGAAANNCGGGCAGCCCGGTATTTGGCTACTTCTTCCAGGAAGTTGTTATGAGCATTGAAGAAGAAGGAGATCTGTTCAGCAAATTCATTAACATCCATGCCGGCCTGAATGGCCGCCTGAACGTAGGCGATGCCATTGGCCAGGGTGAATGCGACTTCCTGCACTGCCGTAGAGCCGGCCTCCCGGATGTGGTAGCCGGAGATGCTGATGGTGTTCCAGCTGGGTACTTCGGCCTGGCAGTACTGGAAGATGTCGGTGATCAGGCGCATGGAAGGCTTGGGTGGGAAGATGTAGGTGCCGCGGGCAACATATTCTTTAAGGATGTCATTCTGGATGGTGCCGCGCAGCTTGTTTGGGGCTACACCCTGCCGTTTTGCCACGGCGATATACAAGGCCAGCAGCACTGAGGCAGGCGCGTTGATGGTCATGCTGGTGGAAACTTTGTCCAGCGGGATATCCCGAAAGAGGATTTGCATGTCCTCGATTGAGGAGATTGAAACCCCCACCTTGCCCACTTCGCCTGCTGCGATAGGGTCATCGGCATCATAGCCTATCTGGGTGGGAAGGTCGAAAGCGACCGATAAACCGGTCTGTCCCTGGTCCAGCAGGTAGCGGTAGCGCTGGTTGGACTGTTCTGCGGTGGCGTAGCCGGCGTACTGCCGCATGGTCCACAGACGCGAGCGGTACATGGCCGGGTGAATGCCGCGGGTGAAAGGATACTCACCCGGGAACCCGACCTGCTGCCGGAAATGCTGCTCGATGTCGGTGGGGGTGTAGATAGGCTGCAGCGGGATATCGGATGAGGTGCAGAACTTATCCTTACGCTCCGGAAAGCGGTCAATATTTGGCTGGTAGGTGGACGATTCCCATTGGGTTTTGTCTTCTTGAATACTCATGCTGTGCTCTCTTTTATATTTTTTTCTAAGTATACTTGCTTGTCTGATCATGGTCTAGCTGATAGACTGATTGAAACAAGTATAATTGAACCAGAAAACTCAAAGGACGTGAATGAGGTGGAAGCGGAGATCAAACAGCGCTTTACTGCAAAGATCCTGGACACGATTGCTCAATCTTTTCAGATCTCAGCAGACCAATTGGTGGAGCTGGATGGATTTGAAAGCTTTATCTACTCCTTCGAGTCCCAAAAAAAGCCTCTGATTCTGCGGGTATCGCACAGCCTGCGCCGCAGTGAGGCCTTGATCCGGGGGGAAGTGGATTGGATCAACTATCTGGTTCGCGGCGGCGTCCATGCAGCCAGCGTGATCCCTTCTCAGCGGGGGCACCTGGTAGAGGCGGTTGAAGACGGGTTCGGGGAGAGTTTTTTGGCCACAGTCTTTGAGAGAGTCCCCGGGAAACCTGCCTGGGAAGTCGGCTGGAGCTATCCCCTGTACCAGACCCTGGGACAAACCCTCGGCAGGATGCACAGGCTGACCCAGGGCTATCAGCCATCCGATCCCAAGGCTGAACGTCCGCCTTGGGACCACCCCAGCATGTTGATGGATGTCAATTGGCTGCCGGTGGGGGAAACGTTGATCGCAGAAAAATACCAGCAGATTGTGGAATGGTGCCGGGGTTTGACCAAAGACCCCGATGAATATGGATTGATCCATTTTGACGCCCACGCAGGCAATTATTTCGTGGACCAGAAAGGCCAAATTCATCTATTTGATTTTGATGACTGCCATTACAGCTGGTTCTCGAACGATATTGCGATTGTGCTGTTCTATATGGTGATGGGTGCAGAGGAACCGGCTGCATTCACGGAAAATTTTTTGCGCCAGTTCATCCACGGCTACCAGCGCGAGAACCGCTTCAAAGCCGATTGGCTGGCACAGATCCCCTATTTTCTCAAGATGCGCGAGATCGACCTGTACGGTGTCATCCACCGCAGCTTTGATGTGGAACGGCTGGATGATCCCTGGTGCATCCATTATATGAAAAACCGTAAGCAAAAAATTGAGCACGATATCCCCTATATTGACCTGGATTTCAAGTCGCTAGCAGATATTTTCTAGTGACAAATTTCGCAGTACAATCTTGATAGTAGCGATCAAACATTGCAGACCACGATGGAGGAATAGTTATGGCAAAAAGATTGGTCCTGGTAGCAGGGAATATTGGGGCAGGCAAAACATCGATCACAGAGAAGTTGGGCGAGCGTCTGGGGTGGGAAACCGGGTATGAATCAGTGGCAGATAACCCGTACCTGCCGGATTTTTACGCCGACATGCGTCAATGGTCGTTCCATTTGCAGGTGTTCTTCCTCGGCCACCGGGCAGAGCAGCACCTTGAGGCTGCCAAAATGCAGCGCTCAGCTATTTTGGACCGCAGCATCTATGAGGATTTTTACATTTTCTCGCGGGCCCTGCGCCAATTAGGGAATATGAACGAGCGCGATTATGCTTCCTATAAACGTATTTTTGATCAGGTTGTGCGCAGCCTGCCCGCACCCGATCTGCTGATCTACCTGTGGGCGCCAGTGGATGTCTTGATGCAGCGTATCCGCAGCCGCGGACGAGAGATTGAGACAGGGATTTCAGCGGATTACCTCCGGCTGCTCGAATCATTTTATGATGAATGGCTGCTCAATTTTGATGCCTGCCCGGTGCTGACGATCCGCAGCAATGACCTGAATTTTGTGGATAACACTGCTGACCTGGACATTGTCATTGAGCGGATCAATAAAGCCCTGGCCGGGCGGGATGAACTGGTGCTGGGGGAGTAGGAAAACACCTATTGTGTATCAAGGGTAGAAAACTCCTTGCAGCTTGTTGAAACTGGCTGTTAAATCAAACATTTGCAGGGCCTGGTTGATCTAATAAGCCAGGCAATCCCATTCCCAACCCAGTTTATTGGTGAATGTCGTGGTAATGTCGTGCGCACGACATGGTCTTAATTTGGTCGATCCTTATACTAAGTGTAAAATTACTTAGTAAGGAGTTTGCAATGAAACAACCTGAACTTGGAATGAAGGTCGCTGAACTGCGGCAGGAAAAGGGCATGACCCAGGAGCAGTTGGCTGAACGTTGTGAGATCAGCACGCGAACCGTGCAGCGGATCGAAAGTGGCGAAGTGGACCCGCGCCTGTTTACCCTCACGACCCTTGGAGATGCGCTGGACTTTGACTTTTCTGCCGGAGACCTGGAAAATGAACATCTCTGGCTGGCAGCGCTACACTTCTCCAGTACGTTATCCATTGTCCTGATCCCGCTGCTGATCTGGTCGTGGAAAAAGAAACAGAGCTTTAAGGTGGATCAGCACGGACGGGATGTGCTCAATTTTCAGATCACGATCACGCTCATGCTGTTTGTGTCGGTGCTATGCTTGATGTTTGCGCCGGCAGCCTTAATCATTCGGGATGCCCAGAGCCCTGCCCCGGCAATCGAACCTTCAGGCTTTGGCTTGCTGGAATTCATGGTGATTGGGGCTACGCTTCCTTTGATACTGATTGGTATTTTCACTTTTTACCAGGGGATCAAAAATACCAT